>CACMYF010000051.1 GCA_902617805.1 uncultured Pelagibacteraceae bacterium | reverse complement strand
GCAAAAGCAACGAGAATTCAATGTTGTTTAATTGGAAAAAAAATCGAATGGAATATTCTATGGGTTTATTTGTTTACTATTTTGGAACAAAAAAAATTTATGAGAATGTTGAACATCATACAATAAAGTTTGGAGAAAAGTATAAAGAACATCTTGATGATATATTTGATAAGAAAAAATTAAATAACGATATTAGCTATTATCTTCACAGACCTACAGCGACTGATAAAACTATGGCCCCAGAAGGAAATGATTGTTTTTATGTTTTAGTGCCTGTTCCTAACAATCAATCAAAAATAAATTGGGAAACTGAAGGTGAGAAAATGAAAAATCTTGTAATTGAAAAAATGGAAAAGGACTTAATGCCAGATCTTAAGAATAATATAGTTGAGGACTTTTATCTAACACCTGATTACTTTGAAAAAGAATTAAATACAAAATTTGGATCTGGGTTTTCAATTCAACCTAAATTTACACAATCCGCATACTTTAGATTTCATAATAAATCTGAAATATATGATGGTTTATACTTTGTTGGTGCAGGAACACATCCAGGGGCTGGGGTACCAGGTGTTCTCTCTTCAGCAAAAGTTTTAGATAAATTATTTTAATGTTAACAAAGAATTATTTAGCCATTTACGCAAAATCTTTTAATTGGGCAGGTTTTTTTTTACCAAAAAAAACCTATGAAAAATGCTCTGCGCTTTATGATTTTTGTATAGACAGCCATTTTTAATTTAATTTTTTGGGAACTTTAAATACTACATCTTCTTTAATTATTTCAACTTCATCGATACTTATAGAAAATTTATTTTTTAAATCATTAATAAAATTTTCAACTAATATTTCTGGTGCAGATGCTCCTGAAGATATGCCTATAGTATTGCAATTTTCTATTTGATCATACGGTATTGAGCTTTCTGAGTGAATAAGTTGTGAATTTTCACATCCTGATTTCTTTGCCACCTCAACAAGCCTAACAGAATTTGAAGAGTTTCTACTTCCAATAACAAAAAACATATCACAACTCTTTGCAATATTTTTTACTGCCATTTGACGGTTAGTAGTTGCATAACAAATATCTTCTCTCATTGGTTCTCTTATATTAGGAAAATTGGTTTTTAAAATTTTGATTATTTCTTTTGTGTCATCAACTGACAAAGTAGTCTGAGTAATATATGCTAATTTTTTGTCTTCTTTATTTTGATAGTTTATAGCCTCTTCCTCATTTTGGATTAGATGTATAGAACCTTCTTTTAATTGACCCATAGTCCCAATTACTTCAGGATGATTTTCATGACCAATTAAAATTATATGGTAACCGGCTTTATTAAGATTTTCAGCTTCTCTATGAACTTTAGAGACAAGTGGACATGTAGCATCCACATAAGTCATTTTATAACTTTTTGCATCTTCAGGTATTTTTTTCGGAACACCATGCGCTGAAAAAATTACCGGTCTTGATTTATCCTTTATCTCCTCCAGCTCTTCAACAAATATTGCCCCTTTATTTTTTAAATCATCTACAACATACTTATTATGCACTATTTCATGACGCACATAAACTGGAGCTCCAAATTTCTGTATAGATTTTTCTACTATTTCAATTGCTCTTTCTACACCAGCACAGAACCCACGAGGCGCAGACAATAATATTTTTAATTCTTTATTTTTCATTTTTTTCTAAAAAATATTCCAGCAATATATGTGGAAAGGTTAAAGACGCCAAACCTATAAATATTATTTTTAAAATTGCACTATCTAAATTAAATGAATTATTCAGTAGATATAGTGCAATAAAAGAAAAAATAGCAGTTAAAATTGTTAAAGGTAAAGCTTTATTAACAAATAATTTAAATCCATTAACTATACTATTTGGATCAAGTTCAATAGCGAGGGAAATTGAATGTCTTATTGAATGTAAAAAACAGAAATAAACAGTAAAAGCTATTAGTGGAGATAAATAATAATTTAATATCAAAATTGAAAAATAATCTAAAAAAACAACAAATTTCTTGATTTCAAAATTCTCT
>CACMYF010000050.1 GCA_902617805.1 uncultured Pelagibacteraceae bacterium | reverse complement strand
AATCTTATTTCTATAATCTCTTGCCATTCTATGTGCAACTCTCCCGCCTCTATCATGTCCAGCAACAAAAAATTTTTTAAAATTTAATTTACTCATCAATTGAACCATATCTTTAGCCATTTCTCTTTTAGAATAATTTTTATGATTAGTACCACCAGGTAAAACTAAACTATCTCCATATCCTCTAAGGTCAGCAACTATTACAGTAAAATATTTACTAAGCTCAGGGGCAGTCTTGTGCCACATCACATGTGTTTGGGGATATCCATGAAGTAATAATAAGGGGGGACCGTTACCTTTAAATCGACAAAATATTTTACCCTTGTTTACTTTAACAAATTTTTTTTTAAAACCATTAAACATGATTAAACTATTTAATTATTTAATAGTTTATTTTTCGCCTTTTCAAATTCCTCTTGAGAAATAATTCCTTTTTCTTTTAGATCATTCAATTTAGTAAGTTCATCACTTAAATTGCTGCTTTGTTCATCAGAAGTTTCGCTTGTCTCCCTACCCTCACTTTCAGCTTCCTCTTTCTCAGCTCTATTAGCTTCCTTAGACTTAAAACCATTCATAATTGCCATTCCACCTAAATATAAAACATAAGCCATAATAGGAATGACCAATCCAAAAAAAATTATTTTTTCCATAATTTAATCTTCATCTTCTTCACGCCAGTTTTTTTCATACATTAAATATGCAGCGTATATTACTGATACAGTGCCTACAATCATACCATAATCAAAACCAGTTTGCTTGTCATGCAAATACCAACCTAATTGTGTTGCCCCAATAGGTGGAACTGTAAGAAGCAAAAAAATTATACCAAATCTGTATGGTCGTTTAGGTTTTTTCATCCTAATAAATTAACAGATTACAGCTTATGGTTTAATTATTAAATTTGCGATCTTTTGAAACAGTCGATCGTATTTTTAAGCAAACATGCAATGGTCATTGGACCTACACCGCCTGGAACTGGTGTAAGTGCTTTTGCATTTTTTGAAACTTCATCAAAATGAACATCACCAACTATACCGTTATCAGTTTTATTTATACCAACATCAATAACAATAGCATCTTTCTTAACCCAATCTCCTCTAACAAGTTCAGGTATACCTACAGCTGCAACAATTATATCTGCCTCTAAACATTCAGCTTTTAAATCTTTAGTTTTTGAATGAGTTATAGTTACGGTGCAATTTTCTTTTAATAGAAGTTGTGTCATTGGTTTACCATTTAAATTTGATCTACCCACAACCACAGCTTTTTTACCAGTTAAATTAGGTTCAATTTTTTTTATCAACAAATAACATCCAAGCGGAGTACAAGGTATCGAACTTTCATAACCTGATGAAAGATTGCCTACATTCATTGGATGAAATCCATCTACATCTTTTGAGGGATCAATAGCTTCTATAACCTTCTGCTTATCAATATGCTTAGGTAAAGGAAGTTGAACTAAAATTCCTGAAACAGTTTCATCACTGTTTAGTTCTTGAATTTTTTCTAGAACAGTCTTTTCTTCAACTGAGTCTGGATATTTAATTACTTCAGATTTTAATCCTACCTCATTTGCTGACTTCTCTTTATTTCTTACATAAATTTGACTAGGTGTTAAATCACCAATCAGTATTACCGTTAAACCTGGTACTTTATTATGTTTTGATTTTAAATCTGCAACTTCTTTCTTTAACTCTGCTCTTAATTCCGCGGCTGCTTTTTTTCCATCAATTAAAATCATTTTTCTCTATTAAAAAATTATTGGTGCGATGTACAGCTTCATACACATTTCGATAAACCAAATCAATAAAAGAAGAATGATTGGAGAAATATCTAGTGAACCTAAATTTGGCAAAAAACGTCTAATTTTGTTAAGGAAAGGCTCGGTTAATTTGTAACTCAACTCTAAAATTGCATACACAAACCTATTTTGAGTATTAAGAACGTTAAAAGCTATTAACCAACTTACAATAACATTAGCGATTACAACATAAGAGTACAATTTTAAAATTTGTAAAACTAAATAAAAAATAGCTATCA
>CACMYF010000049.1 GCA_902617805.1 uncultured Pelagibacteraceae bacterium | reverse complement strand
ACCTGTTGGTGTTGCCTACTTTACCTCTGCAACAATTGCACAAGTGCGCCTTGAAAAGGTTGCTATTGCTTTAATCCCTTATCTTGTTGGTCTTTTTTTACTTTTATTTTTTATTCTTATTGTACCAGAATTAACAATGTTTCTTCCAAACTTATTGAGTAGTTAATGAAATGATGAAATTTTTGAACAGTATTGACCGTTTCGTTCATCGTATATTGGAAGCTATGTGCTCACTCTTGTTGGCTGCTATGGTTGGTTTCACACTTTATAATGTCACAATGCGCTATGTTTTTAATAACCCTCCTGTTTGGGGGGATTTGCTAACAGTATTAAGTAATATTTGGTTGATGTTTATAGCACTTTCTCTAACAGCAAGAGATAATGAACACGTAGCTTTAAATTTAATTTATGAAAAATTACCAGAGAAAGTTTCGTTATACATACGCCAGTTCTGGAAAATTATGATTATGATAATTGGTGTAGTCTTAATTATTTATGGAATTGAACTTGTAGAGGGTATGCGAGGTAAGTATTGGGAAATGTGGTATTTTGAAATTAGTATGCAGGGCATTGAGTTTAAACCAAATTATATGCCTAAAAAATATGCAGTTGCTATCCTGCCATTAGCTGGATTTTTAACTACCATTGGTGCTGCCATTGGTTTTATAAAAAAGGTCTAGTTCTTTAACAGTTTACTTAACCTTTGCCTCTCCAAGGAATAGTCTTATCTATAATTTTTCTTAAAGATATATCAAATAAAAGACCCAGCATACCCATTATGAAAATTGTTATCCAAATAACTTCATACTGAAAGTATTTTTTTGCAACATTTTCAACAAAACCAATACCAGTTGTACCTGCTAGAAATTCTGCAGCAACAAGTGTTCCCCAGCACATACCTACAGCAACTCGAATTCCTGTAAGAATTTCAGGAAGTGAATTAGGGAAAATCACATATCTTAAAATTTGTTTTTTAGTAGCTCCTAATGAATGTGCAGCATGTATTTTTGAAAGCTGTGTTCCTGATGCACCAGCTCTTGCAGAAATAATCATAATTGAAAGTGAGACCATGAATAATAAAAATATTTTACCCGTATTATCTATTCCAAGAACTGAAATAATCAATGGCGCCCAAGCTAACGGTGGAACAGGTCTGTATAATTCGATTAAAGGATCAAAGAAGCCTTTAGCAAATCGATTTAGACCCATAAATAATCCTAATGGCACCCCAATAAGAATTCCAAAAACTAAACCTAAAAATACCCTTAAGAATGAGTCCCATATATGTCCATAGGGAACAGGTACTTTAAATAATTTAAAGTCACCCGTAACAACTTTTAAAACATTACTTTTAAAGTTTTCTTTTACAATTCCATCTTTTGAATGTACCGGATATTCACCAGGCAAAATATCTGCTATCCAATCAGGTAAAATAAATCCGATCATTTTACTTACATCAATCATCTCAATCCATAAAAGAGGAATATTTTTGTATCCGACACTTGGTTTAGACATCAATACAAACTTATTAAATGTATCTGATGGTTTGGGTAACCATCTACCTGAACCTTGTTCAGAACATGTTGGTCCACTTGCTACAATTGTTCCTGCTGGAAATAAAAGAATATCAATTAATCTTAATCCACCTTGCTCTTTATTTTGAAGTTCATCAAACTCTATTATTGCTGCTTGCATTTCATTTAATGCATTAGGAGGATAGATGCTTGCAAACTCTATTCTTCTTGCAATTTTAACAATATTTTTTGCATAGTCAGATGCTATTTCTTCACTATCATCTAATCCTTTTCTGTAAGCTTTAATATCATCTTTAAGTTGTTTGATTGCGCTTTTGAACTGTGGGTTATGGTTTTTTAATTTAAAAAATTTGTCGTCAATTTTTTTTAGTTCTGCTGCAGCTGTATGAAATTTTAAACCTTTATTAGTTTGAGGTGCAGTCGGTATTTCAATGGTATTTTCAATTGTACCGGTTCCTGAGTCTATAGTTATAATTCCCCAGCCACCTTGTTCATCAATAAGTTTCTGTCTCTCAGTTTTTTCAGCATCTGTCTCAAATGGATAATCTTTCTTTTGGAAATTGGAACTTAGAAGTTTTATTTCTT
>CACMYF010000048.1 GCA_902617805.1 uncultured Pelagibacteraceae bacterium | reverse complement strand
CAGTTAATTTTTTAGTTTGTTCAATTGAACTTATGTTTCTTGAAAATAAAATAACTCCCCATGGTTTGTATTTCTTTAAAAAAGTAATCTCTTTGTTTGATAATTTTGATGATTTTAAACCAACAATAAAAGCTCTTCTATTCTTAATCATTCTCTAAAAGTTTCCAAAAATTAAACTTTTTTTTCTTTTTTTTGTTTGTTTGCTTAACGTATTCAATTACATTTTGTGTATTATTTTCCAGAATAGGTAAATTTTTAGAATATAATTTAATTTTCTCATCGTTATTTTTATAAGATCTGTAAGATTTTTTCTTATTTTCATCTGAAAAATAATATCTACCAGTCAAAAAAATAAATAAAGCAATTACAACAATAAAGATTAAATACTTAATTTCTTTTAGCATTACATTTTATCTGGTGTGTCTACACCAACTATATCCATTCCTGATTTTACAACGTTAGATATTGCTTTTAAAAAAATTAATTTATCTAGTGATACTTTTTTTTGATCATTAATAAATCTTTTTTCTGGGTTTTGTTTACCAAGATTCCAATAAGAGTGAAATTCTGAGGCAAGATCATATAAATAAACAGGTATTCTATGTGGTTCTAATTTTGAACTAGCTGCATCGATACATTTTGGCCATTCTGAAATCTTCTTTAAAATTTTGATCTCATCATTTGAGTATTCGAAACTAAAATCATCTAATTTAATATTTGAATTTAAATCTTTACCAATATGTCTAAATACAGATGAAATTCTAGCATAACAATATTGAACGTAATACAATGGATTATCTTTTGATTGTTCTTTTACAGCATCAAAATCAAAATCTAATTCGACATCACTACTTCTGTTTAGCATAATAAATCTAGTTGCATCTTTTCCTACTTCTTTAATTAAATCATCAACTGTTATATAATCACCTTTTCTTTTAGACATCTTAAATGGTTTGTTATCTTTAATGAGTTTAACAAGCTGACTAATTTTGCAGATCAATTTATCTTTTTTTCCCGACAAAGCCTCAACAGAAGATGAAATTCTTTTAATATAACCAGCATGGTCTGCACCAAGAATATTTATTAAATAATCAAATTTACGATCAACTTTGTTTTTATGATAAGCAACATCGCTTGCAAAATAAGTCCATGCTCCATCTGATTTTTGTAATGCTCTATCTTTATCGTCACCAAAATCAGTAGATTTAAAAAGTAACTGTTCTCGTTCTACCCAGTTTTTATCGTCTTCTCCAGCTGGAGCTTTAATTTTTCCTTTGTATACAAATTTATTTTTTTCTAAAAATTTTATTACGCTTTCTACTTCTTTGTTTAAAACAATGCTTTTTTCACTAACAAAATTATCGTGGTTAATACCTAAGCTCTTAAGGTTTTTTTTAATTAAAAGCAGAGCTTGTTCTATAGATAAAGCTGTTAACTTATCGCTTATTTGATCATAATTATCAAAATTTAGATCTGAATTATTTGAAACTATATTTTTCGCAAAATCGATTAAATAATCCCCTGGATACAAATCAGGATTATCTTGAGGAAATGTTTCGTTAAATTTTACTTCCCTAATTCTAAAATATACAGATTTTGTAAAATTTATTATCTGGTTACCATAATCATTTACATAATACTCTTTTGTAACCTTGTGTTTATTAAATATTAACACATTAGATATGACATCACCTAAAATAGCTCCTCTACAATGACCAACATGCAAAGGTCCTGTAGGATTAGCTGATACGAATTCAACTAAGTAATTATTTTTTTTCTCTTTCTCATTAATTCCAAATTTTTCAGCTTTATCAATAATTTCTTTAATAAAGTTTGACCAAAAAGATGGCTTAAATTTAATATTTATGAAACCAGGTTTAGCAATAGATATATTGTCTATTTGATCATCACTATTTTTGATTTCTGGTGCAAGTTTTTCTGCCAATTCTATTGGAGAAGTTTTGTTTAGTTTGGATAAAACCATTGCAACATTAGTTGAAATATCACAATCAAATTTTGGAGGTGGTATTTCCGCATTAATACCATTGAAACTTTCTGGAACTATAAGTTGATTTTTTTTACTAAGTTCAACAATAATAGATTTAATTTTATCTAAATATAATTCAAAAATATTCATTTATTATCGTTATAAAGGTTAATTGCG
>CACMYF010000047.1 GCA_902617805.1 uncultured Pelagibacteraceae bacterium | reverse complement strand
GTACATTAAGATTTAATTATTATCCTAATCAAACAAAACCGGTAGAAGTATCTAAACAAGATGGGGTTGCTCTTGGATGCGAAACACATGTTGATAGTGGTGTATTCACAGTTCTTTATCAAGATAGAAAAGGTGGATTGCAGGTACAAAATAGAAAAAATAAAAAATGGTATGATGTGCCATTTAACAAAAAAGCTTTAGTAGTAAACACTGGTAGAGCTTTGGAGTTTCTAAGCAAAGGAAAATTTAAAGCAACTAATCATAGAGTTTTGTGGAATAAAAGTAAGAGACTCTCTGTTCCTTTTTTCTTTGAACCTTCCTATGATTTCAAAATGAACCAATCATTTTTAAATGGAAGCAAATTCAAAAATAATGGTCCAATTTACGAGAAATTTCTTAACAAATCCCTAAAGAAATTTATTGAATATCAACGTTAGTAATAATAAGGTTTAACTATAAAGCGATACATAACTCGTCGTTAAATTCAAAAATTTACGAAAGTGGGATCGGTCGTCTTTAAATTAATTTTTAAAGGAGGCTTTATGAACTTTGGATATTTTTGTAACACTACTAATTGGGATAAAAAACCTTATACCCAACTTTTAGATGAAGCTAGAGAGATCACTGAATATTGTGATCAAAATAATTGGAATTCTATATGGTATACCGAACATCATTTTAATCATGAAGGAATGGAGTCTTGTACCAATCCACTAATGATGTGCACTGATGCTGCTGCAAGAACTAAAAATATTCGTTTAGGACAAGCTTGCAACGTAATTACATTTCATAATCCCATAAGACTTGCAGAAGATATTGCAACCCTTGACCAAATGTCAAAAGGAAGAGTTGAAGTTGGTATTGGAAGAGGAGTTTATGGAAGAGAAGCTATTAACATGAATAAAGAGGCTGACTTAAAAGACCAAGCAAAAAATTTTAGATTATTTTCTGAAACATTAGACATAATGAAAAAAGCATGGTCTGAGGACTTCTTTTCTCACCAAGGTGAATTCTATACTTATCCCTCACCAAATTTTATTTGGCAGCACGATATGAGTCCCCCTAGAGAAAATGTTGTAGATTTAAAAACAAATGAATTAAAACAAATATCTGTATTACCAAAACCTTATCAAAAACCCTTTCCACCAATTTCTCAAGTGGTTGATGGAGAAAGATCAATTCAGTGGGCGGCAGAAAATGGACTTAATACAATTATGTGGATACCAACTGTAAAAGCTTTGAAAAAAAGATTTGAAATTTATAAAGAGGCAAAATCTAAAGCTGAAAATAGAGATGTACCACTGGGTGAAGGTATTAGTTTGGTTAGAGATATGTTTGTCGCGGAAACTATGGAAGAGGCTGAAAAAATGGCTGGAGAACATATCGTAAATTATATGAGATGGGTTTGTCATTGGAGAGGTTTAGGAAATCATATGGACCCAGATGAAAAATTACCAGAGACAAAAAATAAACTAGATTTATTAAATTATGAATTTCTTCATAAAAGAAATCTTTTATTTGGAACACCTGAGTTTGTAATAGAAAAAATAAAAGAACTTCAGCAAGAATTAAATCTTCAAAATTTGCAAGTCTGGTCTAACTTTCCAGGAATTAAACACGAAGACTGCATGAGAAGCATCAAATTATTTACTGAAGAAGTTATTCCAAATATAAAACCAATAGATACAAACATTCAAAGAGCTAGTTAGTAAATGGATTTAAAACTTAGAAAATTTGCAAAATTTGTAGATAAAACTTTTATTGAAGGTGGAAAAAAAGCAAAAGAGCCTGTTCTGTTAGTTTCGGTTGCAGCTGTTATAGAAAATCCTTGGGCCAGAAAAGGTTTTGTAGAAGATTTAAAACCAGAAATATTAGATCTTGCACCTCAATTAGGAGATCTTTTGGTGCCAGAGTTAACAAAAGAAATTGGATCAGGTGAAAAAATTTTAGCTTATGGGAAAGCTGCTATGGTTGGATTGAATGGTGAAATAGAACATGCATCTGCATTTATTCATACTTTAAGATTTGGAAATAAATTTAGAGATGCCGTTGGTGGAACTTCTTATTTAAGTTTTACTAACACTAGAGGTCCTGCGGGAGCAAAAATTTCAATTCCAATGATGCATAAAACTGATGCTGGATTAAGACCTTTTTATCTAACGCATGAATTTACAATTCATGATGCACCAAATGAGGATGAAATAGTTGTTGCAATTGGAGGTGCTCCAACTGGACGAGC
>CACMYF010000046.1 GCA_902617805.1 uncultured Pelagibacteraceae bacterium | reverse complement strand
ATTAAAGCTCTTTCTGGAGGTTGGGCGGATAGTAAAATTTTACAAACTCATGGAAAAAGAATGATAGATAAAGATTTTACTCCAAAAGGTAAAACTTTTACCCATTTAAAAGATATGAATAACATTTTAGAGTGTGCAAATTCATATAATACACATTTACCTATTTCAAATTTAGTGAAAGAAATGTATAAAACTCTTGTCGATAATGGTCATGGAAACACTGATCATAGTTCACTTTATAATGAAATCGAAAGGATAAATAAAAAATGAGTAGAAGATTAGAAGGTAAAAAAATTCTCGTAACAGCAGCAGGCCAAGGGATTGGAAAAGCAACAGCAATAGCATTTCACAAAGAAGGCGCTCATGTAACTGCAACCGATTTAAATGATAAAACTTTAGCTGATTTAAACAAAGAATATCCTGAGATTAAAGTGCACAAGCTAGATTCAACAGACAACAATGCAATTATAGAATTTAGTAAAACTTTAGATAGAGTTGATGTTTTATTTAATGCTGTTGGATTTGTTCATCACGGAACAATATTGGAATGTGATGAAAAAGATTGGGATTTTTCTTCTAATGTAAACGTCAAGTCCATGTACTTTATGTGTAAAGCTATTTTACCTTTAATGATCAAACAAAATGGTGGAAGTATTATTAATATTTCTTCATGTGCGTCTAGTTTTAAAGGTTTTCCAAACAGATTTGTCTATGGAACAACAAAAGGTGCGGTTATTGGATTAACAAAAGCGATTGCAGCAGATTTTGTTAAAAAAAATATTAGATGTAATTCTATTGCACCAGGAACAGTTTATTCGCCTTCTTGGCAAGATAGGGTAAATCAAAGTCCAGATCCTGTTCAAGCAAAAAAAGATTTTATAGCAAGACAACCTATGGGAAGATTAGGTACGGCAGAAGAAATAGCAGCTGTGGCTGTTTATTTAGCTAGCGACGATGCAACATTTACAACAGGAAGTACAATTCATGTTGATGGTGGAATTTCAATATAATTAAATAACAAAAGGATAAATATGAAATTATTAAGAGTAGGACAAAAAGGAAGCGAAAAGCCAGCTGTATTAGATAAAGATGGTAAAATTAGAGATATTAGTTCTCATGTTAAAGATTTAAATCCTGATCATTTAAATTTTGAGACTATTACGAAATTACAAAGTGCTGATTTATCTTCTTTACCAGAATTATCTGCAAGTGATCGAATAGGATCTTGTATTACTAAACCAGGTAAATTTGTTGCAATTGGATTAAATTATTCTGATCATGCTGCTGAAACTGGAGCCGATGTTCCTTCTGAACCAATAGTTTTTATGAAAGCTACTAGTTGTATAGTTGGACCTAATGATGACGTTGAAATAGTTTCTGGATCTAAAAAATTAGACTGGGAAGTTGAACTTGGGATTATTATTGGAAAAGAAACAAAACATATTTCTGAAAGCCAAGCTCAAGATCATATATTAGGATATTGTTTGGTTAATGATGTGAGCGAAAGAGAATGGCAAATTGAAAAAATGGGTCAATGGGTTAAAGGAAAATCTCACGATACTTACGGACCAATCGGCCCTTACTTTGTTACTAAAGATGAAATTGCAGACATTAACAATTTAAAGATGAGTTTAGATGTTAACGGAAAAAGAATGCAAACAGGTAATACAAGTACAATGATATTTAATGTCGATGTTATTGTATCCTATTTGAGTAAATATATGTCTCTTCAAGCAGGTGATATAATTACAACTGGAACACCTCCAGGAGTTGGTATGGGAATGAAACCTCAGCAATTTTTAAAAGCAGGTGATACTATGAAATTATCAATTGAAAACTTAGGAGAGCAGAACTCTAAGGTAGTTGCTTTATAATTAATTGTGAAAATAACTTCTATTAAAAGTCATGTACTTAGATATGAGTTAGAAAAAGATCTTGGTTACTCACAACAATATTACAAACATCGCACAGCTCATCTAGTTGAAGTCCAAACAGACGAAGGAATAACGGGTTGGGGTGAATGTTTTGGTCCTGGAAATATAGCTTTAGCTAACAAGTTTATTGTTGAAAAGGTTATTCAGCCTTTAGTAATTGGCGAAGACCCTTTAAATAAAGAACATATCTGGCAAAAAGTATACAATCTTTTAAGAGATAGTGGTCAAAAGGGCATGCCAATACAAGCATTATCAGGTGTAGATATTGCTTTATGGGATATTCTTGGAAAGAAAACAAACTCTCCTCTTTATCAGCTTGTTGGTGGTAAATGTAATAACAACATTCCTGTTTATGGGTACGGAATGATGTTACAAAAAAAATCAGTCGATGAATTGGTCGACTTGTTCAAAGAAGAGTCTAAGCAAATAAAATCTAAAAATTTTAAAGCTATGAAAATGAAAGTTGGATTAGGTCCAAAAGAAGATTTAAAGTTGGTTCAGTCTGTAAGAGACTCTGTTGGAAAAGATTTTAAATTAATGGTTGATGCCAACCACGCTTATAATTTGAAAGATGCTCTTTATGTTGGAAAAGGTTTAGACGAACTAGATATTTATTGGTTTGAAGAACCTGTTGCCCCTGAAGATTATGAGGGTTACAGAGAATTAAAACAAAAAATCTCTACTAGCATTGCAGGAGGAGAGGCTGAATTTACCAAATATGGTTGGAACAAATTAATATCTAATAAATGTATTGATATA
>CACMYF010000045.1 GCA_902617805.1 uncultured Pelagibacteraceae bacterium | reverse complement strand
TAAAAATTTAATAGAAACTAAGATATAATATCTTAGATGAAAATTTATATAATTTGGTTAATCGGAGTAATTTTATGGAACTTTGGATTTCCAAATGCAATTCCAATCGCTGATGTTATCGCAGCTATTTTATTATCGTTTTTAAGTATTGGATTAAAAAAGTATCTAAAATATTAATTAATCTGCTGAAAAATAAATATTCTGAAAATAAGAAATTGATTTCATTTTTGAATTATCAGTATCTGCCATTATAGCCAAACCATCTAGTTCATTCACATCTAGATCATGAAACTTTTTAAAATCTTCCTTTACATTAGCTTTTACCGTTACCCAAACATTAAGATTATCTTTTGTGGTTGCTAATACATTATCTATTGATTTTTTTGTATAAGGGCTTGGCCAACTCTGGCCGACTGCACTATTGCTTGAAAAAACGTAATTAATTGCTCTATTTGAAAGTGGTGTTGCTCCTGTTTTTTTTACTGCAAAAACTCTAGCTGCAAAGTCATGACCTTTTTTTGAATTCTCATTAATACCTTGCAAATCTTTCTCAATTTTCCAGGTAATATTAATAAAAGGTGTTTTATTTAGATCGATTTTAACTTCTTTTCCAAGGCCAGAAGCAGCGTTATCAGCTACTGCTTTTAAAAAATTACCATTATCATTTGATCCTACAGTATATACTGTTTTGTTATCTGCTCCTCTAACCTTACGAACATTGAGTTCTAAAAGCTCTTGCTCTGTAAATTTAAAAATATTCATATTTTCAGCCAGGGCAGAGTTAAGAAAAATTAATGATGTAATAAAAATATAAAAAAATTTAAACATGATCTTCTTATAGATAAATTATTTATAAATTCAATATTCAGTCACAATTTAAACATTCTTAATTCAAGATTGATTTCTAAATGAATACTATGAAAATAATTTCTGTATTTATACTTCTTGTCTATTGGTCAATAATGATCACAGCACCAGTTATGGGTAAAAATTCTATTAAAAATCAAAATAATGATCGAAAAATAGTTTCAAATTTTTGAGACTAATATGTGGATCTACCACCACTGATATCAAATACCGCAGCTGTAGAAAAAGTGTTTTCTTGTGAAGAAAGCCAGCAAACTAGTGAGGTAAACTCATGTATTTCAAGAAATCTTCCTCTTGGCACCTTTGACAGCATTCTTTGTACATGCTCTTTACTCATTTGATCTAAAATTCTAGTTTTAGCACCTGCTGGGGTTACAGCGTTTACAGCTATATCTTTGTCAGCTAATTCTTTACCCAAAGCTTTCGTTAACCCAATTGCACCAGCTTTTCCTGAGCTATACGCGCTTGCATTTGCATTACCATCTTTACCTGCAACGGAAGCTACATTAACAATTCTTCCATAGTTGTTTTTAATCATATTTGGAACAATTGCTCGACAGCAGTTGAAAGTACCCATTAAATTTATCTGGACTATTTTATTCCACATATCAACATCATACTCCCATAAAGGACCTGTAGGACCTGTTATCCCCGCATTATTGATTAAAATATCTATATTTGATTTTGAGGTTATGTCTGCAACGTTTTTCTCTACATCTTGATAATTTGATATATCAACGACACTGTAAAATAAGTTAGGGTTTTTTACTTCATCAACTGCTGATTTAAGAAGCTTTTCATCGATATCCCATATAAATACTTTAGCACCAGACTCTAAAAATCTTTTTGCAACATCTAAACCAAACCCCTGGGCTCCACCAGTAACTACAGCTGTTCTATTTTTAAAATCAAATATGTGCATTAAAATTATTTTTTTGCCAACAAGTAATATGTTATCCAAGCAACAAATGCACCTATTATCCAAGCATAAGATTGTAAAAACATTAAATTAGTATTCCAAATTGTTGACGCTGAAAAAATAAATCCTAATATTAAAGAATAAACACCTTTTATATGCCAACCACCTGAATAATAATAAGCACTCTCTTTGTCTATAGAATATAGATCTTTATTACTTAATTCCTGATTTTTAATTAAATAATAATCAGCTGCCATCACTCCAAATAAAGGACCAAAGAAAGCACCAAAAGTATCAACAAATGATAAAATTCCTATTTGGCTCAATATAGTCAGCCAGAAAATTGCGATCAACAAACCAAAAAAAGCAATTAAATAACTGGCGCTTTTTAAACTTAATATTGAAGGAGCAAAATTTATTAGAGAGTATTGAGATGGAATGAAATTGGCAACTAAATTTGTAGAAGCTGAAGCAATTATAATAAAAAATAGAACGACTATTGTTATTTGTATATTATCAAATTTTCCTACTATATCTGTTGGATTTGTAAAAATTCTATCTATATCTGAAAATTTTTGATTAAGAAAAACATCAGACCCTATAACAATGAAAACAGATAAAAATGAAAAAATAATCAAATTCAAAATTAAACTTAAGTTTCCTTTTTTTAATTCTTTCTCATTTTTTACATATCTAGAAAAATCACCAAAACTAATTATTAAAATTGAAAAATAGGCAAATATTGTTCCGGCAACAGTCAATAAAGGTGCTAAATTATTAACATCTAAAAAATTATTTAAATTAAAAATATTTGAAAAAGCTTCGGTAGTTATTTTTACATCACTTAATAAAACAACAAAGAAAAAAATCAGCAAACCAGCATAAACTGTCATTGCTGAAAAATTAATTATTTTCTTGTTGTGCTGCATCCCAACAGTAAAA
>CACMYF010000044.1 GCA_902617805.1 uncultured Pelagibacteraceae bacterium | reverse complement strand
ATTCTGACTCTAGTAAAGATGCTGGAAAATTATCTGCGAGTTGGCATCAATATAAACTTCAAGAGGAGTTAAGAAGTTTAGCTAAAAAATATAAAATAGATCTTGTTTTCTTCCATGGTAGAGGTGGATCTCCAGGAAGAGGAGGCGGACCTATTCAGGCTACTTTAAAATCACAACCTTCAGGAACAGTTAATGGCAAAATAAGAATTACTGATCAAGGTGAGGTGATTCAACAAAAGTATGGATACAAACCTTTAGCTGAATACAATCTTTGTAGCTATATAGGTTCTGTAATGGATGCTTCTTTAAATCCTCCACCAAGATCAAAAACTAATTGGCGTGAATTAATTCAAAAAATGTCAGAAATTTCTACATCTTCATATAGAAAATATTTAAATCAAAGTGAGGATTTTATTCGTTACTTCAAAACAGTTACGCCACATAAATCACTAGGAAAACTTGCAATTGGATCAAGACCAACCAAAAGAAAGAATGTTGATAATATTCAAAGTTTAAGAGCTATCCCTTGGGTATTTGCTTGGACACAAATTAGATTAATGTTACCGGCTTGGCTTGGTACAACTGAAGCATTAAGATATGGATCAATTAAAAAGTTTAAAAGAACAATGACTGACATGGAAAGAAATTGGCCATACTTTGTATCAACGATGGATATTTTAGATATGGTAATTTCCAAGGTGGATCCAGAAATATCAGTTATTTATGAAAATAATTTAGCCGATGCATCACTAAAAAGAATTGGTAAAAAATTAAGATTTCAATTTGAGGCATTGGTCAAATTGCACAATAAAATTACTCCTAAGGAAGTGGTAAAAGAGAGGAAAGAATTTAGAAAAGCTTTATTTATAAGAAATAACTATGCAGAAATGTTAAACATACTGCAGGCGAATGTAATGAATAAATTAACAAATAAAAAATATAAAAATTTAGATAAAAAATTTCTTGAAGATGCTTTAATGACATCGATTGCAGGTATTTCTGCAGCAATGAAAAATACTGGATAAATGTTTGAATACTTAATTGCTTTTGGGGCAGGACTTATAAGCTTTTTGTCTCCATGTGTTCTACCTTTAATACCTGGATATATTTCTTATATCTCTGGCCAATCTTTACAAGAAATTTTAAATCAAAAAAAAATCAATTTTTTTCCATTAATTTTATTTTGTTTAGGGTTCTCAACTGTATTTGTTCTTTTAGGTGCATCAGCATCTTTTTTAGGACAGGCGCTATTACAAAATTCAGAAGTATTAAGAATTTCAGCCGGAATAATTATTATAATTTTTTCTCTTCAATTAATTGGAATTATCAATATTCCATATTTAAATTTTGAAAAAAGGTTTGATGCAAAAGAATCAAGAAATATTCTATTTCCATATGTTATAGGTGTTGCTTTTGGTTTTGGCTGGACACCATGTATTGGTCCAATTTTAGGTTCAATTTTAGCTTTAGCATCTATTGAAGAAACTTTATCAAGAGCTGTAATCTTGTTAATTTCTTATTCATTAGGTCTTGCTATCCCTTTTGTTTTGTCTGGATACTTAATTCAAAGGTTCTTATTATTTTCTAAAAATTTTAGGAAAAACATAAATTTAATTTCAAAAATTGGTGGAATAACTCTTTTAGTTACAGGTATTTTAATTTTAACTAATCAATTACAAGCAATTGGATTTTATATAATTGAAATCTTTCCATTTATGCAAAAATTCGGATAAAAAGTATTTATGAAGATTTATCAAATAGATTCCAGTGCTAGAAAAAAAGGCTCTACCTCAAGAGCTTTAGCAAAAAAACTTTTAGATAAAATTAAAAAACCTGAAGATGAAGTAATTTATAGAGATTTAGATGATGAGATGCTTTTTGTAAGTGGGCTTACAGAATCTGGAATGAATATTGATGAAAAAGACCAAACAGAAGAACATAAAAAAATGTTTGAGCTTTCTGACAAGCTTGTAAAAGAATTGAAAGAGAGTGATGTCATTATAATTTCAGCACCAATTTATAATTATGGACCACCAGCAACTCTTAAAGCTTGGTCGGATTTAGCTGCTCGTATAGGTGAAACTTTTAGATTTAAATCAAATGGAAGAAGAGAGGGATTGTTAAAAAACAAACATGCATATCTAGTTATTACTTCTGGGGGAACAAAACTAAATAGTTCAGAGGATTTTTTAACTCCTTGGTTAAAATTTATTCTTAACTTTTTTGGTATAGAAAAAGTAGACATAATCAGTGCAGACCAGATGGCACTAGACTATGAAAAATCAATTAAAGAGGCTGAAGCACAAATAGAAAATTTGTTTAAAGATTAAACTTTCTTTTTAAATGTCTAAGTTTTCCCTCAGTACTATCGTAATCAATATAACAACCTTGTAAAAATCTCTCACCTTCCTTTGTTTCATAAGCTGTTCTACCATGGAGCAGTCTATGATTATCCATCATCATTAAGTCTTTTGGCTTGAGTTTGAATTCAATTCTATATTTATCCGAATTATACATTGCGGATATTTTTTTTCTTGCTTGGTAGTAAAGATCTAATTTTTCTTTTTCTAAAATTGGAACATAGTCTAATCTAGGACTAAATCTTACCTGCTTGAAACTCTTATCTTCATTTAGTTCAATCAAAGGAGAGATAGTTTCTAAAATTACTTCTTTATCTATGAATCTAAATCTGACTTTTACTTCAGTTAAAATTTTATAAAATTCTGCGTATTCATTTTTTAAATCTTCAGTAACTGTATAACCGTCTACTAATGTTGATAATCCTCCTGAAACTTTACTTTCTATACAATGTAAAATTTGAATACATGGTACAGGATTTCTGTAAGGATTGTCAGTATGAGGT
>CACMYF010000043.1 GCA_902617805.1 uncultured Pelagibacteraceae bacterium | reverse complement strand
TTTTATTACGCCAAGTTAGACAAACCATTCAAGATAACTAATAAGATGAAAGGCAAAGGTTATGACCCAGTAACTACATCTGACAAAGCATTTGAAAAATTTATAAGGTCTAAAATTTCAAAAAAATTCCCAAATCACCAAATTATAGGTGAGGAATATGGTCACAAAAATACCAAGAGTGAGTTTTCATGGGTGATTGATCCAATTGATGGTACCAGATCATACGTTGTAGGTAATCCTAGTTGGAGCAATCTCATTTCATTAAATTACAATGGAGAACCAATTTTAGGATTGGCAAATTTTCCTAAAATGAGAAAATATTATTTAAATATAAATAAAAATTCTGCATTTGTTTTTGAAAAAAATAAAAAAAGAAAACTTAAAGTTAACTCAAAATTGAATTTTACTAATGCAAAACTGGCAGCTGCTTTTCACAATCAATTAACTTTAAAGCAACAATCAAAAATTCAAAAATTTATTAAAAGAATGCAATTTCCATGTTTTGATGCATTGACTTATTGTCAATTAGCTGAAGGTAGGCTTGAAATGGTCGCACAATGTGCAAATAAGATTTGGGATATTCATCCAATAATACCAATCGTTAGAGCAGCAGGAGCAATAGTAACGACTTGGGGAAACAAAAACCCTGTTGTTGGAGGAAATATTATTGTTTCAAATAACAAAGCTAATCATAATAAAATTTTAAAATTATTAAAACCATTAGCAGAATGATACCAGAACGAGCACAAGTAATTCTAGATTTTTGGTTTAAAGAAACTCCTTCTGAAATGCAATTTAAAAAAGATGAAAAGTTTGATCAAAAAATAAAAGATAATTTTTTAAAAGACTACGAACTTGCTTGTCAAAATGAATATGATGATTGGCAAGATAACCCCATGAGTTGTCTGGCGTTAGTTATTTTATTTGATCAGTTTTCAAGAAATATGTTTAGAAATGACAAAAAAGCATTTGCTCAAGATCAAAAAACCAGATTGGTAGTAAACGATGCAGTTTATTCAGGTTATTTAGAAGTCATGAATGTAAATCAAAGATTTTTTATGTTGCTACCTTTAATTCATAGTGAGGAAATCAGTGATCATGAAATGGCTTATTACTTATTAAACAAATATTTAAGAGAGCATGAAGGATACAATGAAATAAAAAAATTTTGGCAAGATCATACAAAAGCAATTAGACAATTTCATAGATATCCTCATAGAAATGAAATTTTAGGAAGAGAACCTACTGAAGAAGAAATAGAATTCTTAAAAGGTCCAAATTCTTCATGGTGAAATGAATTTAGAATTTATTTTCAAAGTTATAGACAAAGATGAGTGGCAAAAGGCCAAACAATATGGCACCTATGGTGGGTCAGAAAAAGATCTTAAAGATGGATATATCCACTTTTCTGAAGAGGATCAAGTAGAGGAAACTTTAAATAAATATTATCCCAAAAAAGAAAATCTAGTTTTGTTAAGAGTAAATGCTTTTAAGCTTGAACATTTATTGTGGGAGCAGGCATCTAATGGAGATATGTATCCACATTTATATTCACCTTTAGATACTAGTACAGTGGTTGATGAATACGAATTACCATTAAATGAAGATGGAAGACATGAGCTTCCAGAGATTTTAAAAAAGTATCAGTTTAGTCGACCAAGGTAATTAACCATTACTACGCCAATTATAATTAAAATAATTCCAATAGTTCCATAAATATTAGGCACCTGGTTAAATTTTAATACAGCGAAAAGTACAACACCTGTAACTGTCAAACCACTATAAGTAGAGTAGGCAAATCCAACTGGAAGTGCAGACATTGCTTTTGCAATTGAAAACATTGTAATACACATAAACAATATACACAAAACAGATGGAGTTAATTTAGTAAATCCCTCAGAAATTTTAGCAAAGCTATTTGATGCGATACCAAAAATAATTCCGTTAGCTAAAAATAAATATCCTAACAACGGTTTCATGATTATTCTTTTGAAGCAATTTTATTAACTAGCGGTCTCATTATAGGAGCCATTGTAAATGCAGCAATTAATGCAATTGGAAATGCAAACATCCAAGAATAAAACCATCTACCTAAAAAGCCATCTGTAACTCCGGTGTTTACAGCAACTACAACGCCACTCATAATCACGCTCATGCCAAAGGACATAAAAATCATGAATAAGGGTTGAGCATATTTTTTATTAATCATATTAATTATTACCTAACAGGTTAACCATTAAAACACCAACAATAATAAAAGCCAAACCAATTAATGAATATAAATTGGGTACTTGATTAAATCTAATTATACCCACGACAACAGTTGCTATAATTGTTAAGCCTGCAAAGGAAGCATAAGTAATTCCCATGGGAATATTTTTCATTACCAATGAAAGTGCGTACATACATAATACAATGGTGATTGCTGTAATTATACTTGGAAAAAGAAGAGTAAAGCCTTCAGCGCTTTTAGCAAAACTATTTGAGGTAACACCCAAAAAAACTGCTATGCCTAAAAATAAATATGAAGTTGCAAGACTCATTTCGAGACTTTAAATGAATTTAAGGAGAATATATAGAATTATTTAAGAGACCATTTAATAGCATCTTCCATTCTATCATCTCCCCAAAAAATTTCATTTTTTACAATAAAAGATGGGCTGCCAAATATTTTATTTTCACGAGCCAAGTTTGTGTTTTCATTATATTTTGTTTCTATATCTGATGATTTTGCTTCAGAGACAATTTCATCTTTATCAAGTTTTAATTCTGAGCAAACTTCCGAGATACTTGGTTCGATGGCTGGTTCTTTACCTTCTTGAAACCATTTTTTATAAGTAAGAATAACAAATTTTTCTCCCCAACCTTTTTC
>CACMYF010000042.1 GCA_902617805.1 uncultured Pelagibacteraceae bacterium | reverse complement strand
ATTTATGAAAAAACTAAATCATTATCTCGTGGCCAGTTTAGTGGAGAAATTACTCCTTATCTTGAAACATCTGCAGAAAAATATTTAAATCTTCGATCTATAGCCCAAAACTCTAAAGTTGTTTTAATTTTGGCAATAATTATAGCTTCTATAGTTTATGGTTATAAAAGAATTTCTTCAAACAATAGAACAAGAGAACCGGTTGAAAAATTTTTAAATGCTGTTTTATTTACAGCTTCTTTGGCAGCTATATTAACAACTATTGGAATTGTTTTTTCATTAATATTTCAAACTATCGATTTTTTTAAAGTAATTCCCTTGTTTGATTTTATTTTTGGAACTCATTGGTATCCAGCTAAAGCATTTGTGAGAGATGCTTCTGAGCCTTTGGATCCATCAATGTATTCTGACACATTTGGGGCTGTACCAATTTTTGCCGGAACATTTTTTATAGCATTAATTGCAATGTGTGTTGCTATACCAATTGGATTGATGAGTGGAATTTATTTAGCTGAATACGCTTCAACTAAAGTAAGACAATATGCAAAACCTTTAATTGAAATTTTAGCAGGCATACCAACTGTAGTTTATGGTTTTTTTGCAGCTTTAACAGTTGGACCATTCCTTAAAGATATAGGAACGGCAATGGGATTAGAAGTATCTGCAGAGAGTGCTCTAGCTGCAGGGGGTGTAATGGGGATAATGATTATTCCGTTTATATCTAGTTTGAGTGATGATGTTATTACTAGTGTTCCCCAAGGTTTAAGAGATGGTAGTTATGCAATGGGGGCTACTAAATCAGAAACAATAAAAAAAGTTATTTTTCCAGCAGCATTACCAGGAATTGTTGGTTCTATCTTGTTAGGTGTTTCTAGAGCTGTTGGAGAAACAATGATTGTAGTTATGGCTTCTGGCCTTGCAGCCAACTTAACATTTAACCCTTTAGAATCTACCTCAACTATCACTGCTCAAATTGTCGTAATATTAATTGGAGATCAGGCCTTTGGAGATCCTAAAACCCAGGCAGCATTTGCACTAGGTATGACATTATTTTTGGTAACACTTAGTTTAAATATTTTTGCTTTAAGAGTTGTTAAAAAATATAGGGAAAAATATGAATAAAAATAAAGAAAAACTCCTAAATTCTAGATATAGGGCAGAAAAAAGATTTCAATTTTACGGGAAAAGCGCAATTTTTTTAGCTCTTTTGTTTTTAACAATTTTTATTTTTAAAATCTTTTCTACTGGCTATACAGCGTTTCAGAAAACTTGGTTGATTGTGCCAGTCACCTTTGATGCTGAAACCATGTACCTTGACGAAAATCCTTCTAAAGAAGACTTAAAGGATGCAGATTATTTTGATCTAGCTTTGCAAACAATGTTTGATTTAGATAAAAGTGCATCAGAAAAACAACAAAATGATCTGAAGCGAATGGTCTCTTACTTTTTTGAAAGAGAGATTAAAAGGGAGCTTTTAAATGACCCTTCATTAATTGGAAAAACTAAAGATGTTTATTTAACTGCTTCAGATGATTTAGATCAAGTATTCAAAGGCAATTATCCAAGGGATTTACCTGAAGATCAAAGAAGAGTTACAGATTATCAATTAAAGATTTTTGATCAACTTGTAGAACAGGGAAGAGTTGAAAGTAAATTCAATTTAAGTTTTTTTACATACCCTGATTCAAGAGAAGCTGAATTAGCTGGTATAGCAAGCTCATTTATGGGATCGATTTTTTCTATTTTAGTTTGTTTAGTTATTGCATTTCCTGTTGCAGTGCTAGCAGCTATTTATTTAGAGGAATTCGCACCAAAAAATAGATTTACTGATTTTATTGAGGTAAATATAAATAACTTAGCAGCAGTCCCATCAATTGTTTTTGGTCTTTTGGGACTAGGTATTTTGCTGGCTGTATTTCAGTTACCTAGATCAACGCCTTTAGTTGGTGGAATAACTTTATCGTTGATGACATTGCCAACAATAATTATTGCTTGTAGAGCATCTTTAAAAGCAGTTCCTCCAAGTATAAGAGAGGCTGCACTTGCAATGGGCGCTAGTAAAATGCAAACTACAATGCATCATACAGTGCCATTGTCTATGCCAGGGACTTTATCTGGTACAATTATTGGCTTGGCTCAAGCTTTAGGTGAAACCGCTCCTTTGATATTGATTGGTATGGTAGCTTTTGTAAATACAATTCCAGGATCACCTTTAGATCCAGCTGCAAGTTTGCCGGTACAAATTTATATATGGGCAGAGAGCGCTGAAAGAGGTTTTGTCGAGAAAGTTTCTGCTTGTATTATGGTCCTATTGGGATTTTTAATTATAATGAATTTGTTTGCACAAATAATTAGACATAAATTTGAAAAAAAATGGAGTTAAGATGATAAAGATAAATTCAAAAAATGTAGATGTTTTCTATGGAAAAAAACAAGCTCTATTCAATATAAACTTAGATATTGAAGAAAATCAGGTTACAGCACTAATTGGGCCTTCAGGTTGTGGTAAATCTACTTTTTTAAGATGTCTAAATCGAATGAATGACGTTATTGATATATGTCGAGTAAAAGGTCAGATTATAATCAATGATTTTGATATTAATGATAAGAGTTGTGATGTAGTTAGATTAAGAGAAAAAATTGGTATGGTTTTTCAAAAACCAAATCCTTTTCCTAAAACTATTTATGAAAATATTTCTTATGGTCCAACAATTCATGGCATGGCTCAATCAAAAAATGAAATGGATGAAATAGTTGAAACCAGTTTAAAAAAGGCAGCATTATGGGAAGAGGTTAAAGATAGACTTCATGAACCAGGTACTGGTTTGTCTGGTGGACAACAACAAAGATTATGCATAGCAAGGGCTATTTCAGTTAAACC
>CACMYF010000041.1 GCA_902617805.1 uncultured Pelagibacteraceae bacterium | reverse complement strand
TTTCAATGTCAAATTTCATTTAAATGAAAGAGTAGAAGAGTTAAAAAAAAATCAAAATAGATGGCATGTTAAAACTTCCGGTGGAGTAGAGTTTGATGTTGCTGCAATTGTAATAGCTGGTGGCGTCGGTTCTTTTGAACCTAGAAAATTTCCATTAAAGGAATGTGAAAAATTTGAGGGAAATTCTTTATTTTATTCAATTAAAGATAAATCAATATTTAAAGAAAAAACTATTTCAATTTTTGGTGGAGGAGACTCAGCTTTAGATTGGGCTATAGAATTATCAAACACCTCTAAAGTAAATTTAATTCATAGAAGAGATGGATTTAGTGGAGCAGAGTCCAGTGTTCAAAAAGTAAAAGATCTTAATGATCAAGGAAAGTTAAATTTATTTACAAAATATCAAATGGATTCAGTTGTGGGAGACAAAAATATTGAAAAAGTAAAAATAAAACATGATGAGGGAGAAATAAAAGAAATTAAATCTGATTATGTATTGGGTTTTTTTGGTTTAATTATGCAGTTAGGTCCAATTTTAGATTGGGGCTTAAATATAAATAAAAAAACTGTTGAGGTTAATACAGAAAATTTTGAAACCAATGTACAAGGAATATTTGCAATTGGTGATATTTGCTCCTACCCAGGCAAATTAAAATTAATTCTTTCAGGATTTCATGAGGGTGCATTGGCAGCAAGGGGTTGTTTTAAATATGCAAAACCAGATGAAAAATTAAGATTTGAATTCACAACAACATCTAAAGCTGCACAAGAAAGACTTGGAATTAAAAAATGATAGAACTTTTTTCTGCTAATACTCCTAATGGATGGAAAATTAGTATTATGCTTGAAGAAATTGGTTATGAGTACAAAGTAACAAAGGTTGATCTTGGTAAAGATGAACAATTCAAACCAGAATTTACAAAGCTAAGTCCATTTGGAAAAATTCCTGTCATTATTGATCATGAAAACAATAAAAGCCTCTTCGAGTCTGGTGCAATCTTAATGTATTTAGGTGACAAAAGTGGAAAACTTTATAATCAAAAAGATAGACTAGTTATTAATCAATGGTTGATGGCTCAAATGGGAACAGTAGGACCCATGATAGGTCAACATCATCAGTTCCATCACTACAACCCAGGTAAAAGTGAATTTGGTGAAGAAAGATATTTTAAAATTACTAAAAGAATTTATGGAGAATTAGACGCAAGATTAAAGGTGTCAAAATTTCTTGCAGGACCTGATTACACAATCGCTGATATTGCAACCTGGCCGTGGATGGCTAGACACGAATGGCATGATATTGGTTTGAAAAATTATAAAAACTTATCACGATGGTATTTAGAAATAGCTGAAAGAGA
This sequence comes from uncultured Pelagibacteraceae bacterium, assembly GCA_902617805.1. Taxonomy (GTDB): domain Bacteria; phylum Pseudomonadota; class Alphaproteobacteria; order Pelagibacterales; family Pelagibacteraceae; genus Pelagibacter. The sequence goes on along the minus strand of CACMYF010000041.1, from coordinate 1,585 downwards.
AGCTGTTGTAAAAGGTTATGCTTTTATGGATAAGGAAGCCAAAATTCCAAAACTATAAAATTTATCCAAACAATCTGTACAAAGTACTAAGAATTCCATAACCAGAGAATTCAATAGCGACAATGATAATAATAATTAAAAGTAATTTTTTATTCATTTTAAAAATAAATATAGCAACAGCACAATCCAAAAGAAAGGATAGTAAAAATAAATATATTTTTTAGCAAATAGGAATGAGATTGAATTTTGTTTTGATGATTTTTTTTTCATTTTTAGTCATCTGCATGAACTTTTTCGTCTTTTTCATGCTTTTCTTGTGCGGCTATGGTGTATTTTGCAACAGGTCTTGCCATTAATCTTTTTAATCCTATTGGTTCCGCTGTATCCAAACAATAACCATAAGTATCTTCTCTAATTCTTCTCAATGCTTTATCAATTTCTGATATTAATTTAATCTGACGATTAATTGCTTTCATTTCTACATTGCTATCAATATAGGAGTTTGCTTGATCCACAATGTCTGCAGAAATATTGTTATCATCCATGCTACCATTGTATAGCGCTTCGTTATTAGCTTTAATTAATTCCTTTTTCCATTCAGTTAGTCTCATTCTGAAATATACTTTATGTTTTTCACACATATATTTTTCAGTATCTTTAGGAACATAAGTTTTTGAAATTTTTACAGGTCCTTTAGATGCAACCTTTGCCAAAGTTGGTTTTGGCTTACTCGCAACTTTTGTTTTTGGTTTTGATACTTTTTTCTTTGCTTTAGCAGTCTTTGGCATAGCTTAAATTTAATCGCTCGCAGTATATTCAGCAAATTAGGGGTGTCAAGCAAGCTTAATTGATATAAATATTTATAAATGACCATTAATAACAAAAATATCAATAATGTTTTTTATATTTTTGTTACAGCTCATCTAATTTTTTGGACTTTGATTCCATCACTTGCAAATCATAATTTACCATTAGATACTATTGAGGCTTTAGCTTGGGGGAGTAATTTAGATTGGGGTTTTAATAAGCATCCACCGATGAGTGCTTTTTTTCCAGAAATATTTTTTCAAATTTTCGGATCTCAAGATTGGGTTTATTATTTGTTAAGTCAAATTTTTGTAATTGTTTCTTTTTATTATGTTTTTAAATTTTCAAATGAAATATTTAACAATAAATTATTAGGTTTAATTTCTGTAATATTAATCGAAGCAATTTACTTTTATAATTTCACTACACCTGAATTTAATGTAAATGTTTGCCAATTACCTTTTTGGTCTTTAACAGTTTATTATTCCTGGAAAATATATAGCGGCAAAGAAATAAAGTTTTTAGATTGTTTTTTAGTAGGTCTGTTTGCTGCTTTTGGCTTCCTATCAAAATATCTATTTATTTATTTATTAGTTTCAATTGACCTTTTATTTATTTATTTAATTTTTTTCAAAAAGGAGAGAAAGTTTGATTTTAAATATCTTATTACTCTTGAAGTCTTCTTGGTAGTTTTAGTCCCACATTTAATTTGGTTAAATAACAATGAATATATTACAATTACTTATGGATTAGCTAGAACTGGCCTAGAACAATCTAG
>CACMYF010000040.1 GCA_902617805.1 uncultured Pelagibacteraceae bacterium | reverse complement strand
CCTTTTAAACCAAAAATTATCTTTCCTAGTTTTTTTTTTATACGCGTATCAATAGAGTGAACAATTTTAGCATCCCAACCAATACCAGCCATTAAAAAAAAATAATTTTCATTTATTTTTATAAGATTAGATTGTTTATAATTATTTGATGTTAAAACACTGCAAACATCATTTACTTTTTTGGTTATAGATAACTCTGCTTGAAGTAAATTGGCAGTCCCAGCCGGTATATACCCAATTGCAAAATTTTCATTAAAATCAAAGTCATTTTTGATTAATTCATTGATAGCAAATGATACTGATCCATCACCACCAGCAACTATCAATCTATCATAATTTTTATTTTTAAATTCAAGGAATATTTTTTTTGCCTCTTGTTCAGATTTAGTTTTGAAAAAATCAACAGTATTATTTATTTTTAATTTTTCATAAATTTTATTTACTAATTTTACTTTTTTCCCTGATGATGAATTGAGATTATAAATTAAACAATAATGCATAATTTTTTCGTAATTAAATTTTAATAAATCCTTAACATTTCAATGAAATAAGAAATAGATGATTCGAGTTACAGTTGTGTTACAAAAAAGGTTTTTTTAATGGCCCCACTATTAAAATATAAGAGTATATTCATATCTGATGTACATCTTGGTACTAAAGGTTGTCAAGCAGGCAAGCTTCTAGAATTTTTCAAAAATTCAAGATCTGAAAATCTTTATTTGGTTGGAGACATAATCGATGTTTGGGCTATGCAAAAGAGTTTCTATTGGCCTCAAGAGCACAATGATGTCATTCAAAAAATATTAAGAAAAGCAAGGCACGGGACAAAAGTATTTTACATTATTGGTAATCATGACGAGGTGTTTAGAAAATTTATCCCAATGCATTTAGGTGATATTAAAATTGTAAATAGAGTTATTCATGAAACACAGTTAGGAAAAAAATATCTAGTTGTTCATGGTGATGCTTGGGACGGAGTAATGAAACATGCAAAATGGCTATCTAAATTAGGAGCTATTGCATATGAATTATTACTTAAAATTAATATTATTATAAATTTCTTTAGAAAGTTGAGAGGTAAAGACTATTGGTCTTTGGCAAAATTTTTAAAATATAAGGTAAAAAATGCTGTCAAATATATAGGTGAATATGAAAACACACTTTCAAAATATGCAAAAAGAAAAAAATTTGATGGAATAATTTGTGGTCACATCCATCACGCTGAAAATTTAAACCTTGATGGTGTGAATTATTTAAATTGTGGTGATTGGGTTGAGTCTTGTACAGCATTAACAGAAAAATATGATGGAACTTTTGAGATAATTTATTGGGATAAAAAAAGAAAAGAATATATTTCAGAAAATATTGATAAAGACAAGTTCACTTCCTTCAAAAAAGCATCCTAAAAAAATGAAAATATTAATAGTTACCGATGCTTATTACCCGCAAGTTAATGGTGTAGTAAGAACTCTCCATCAAACAGGTGAAATACTTAAATCACAAGGTCACACTATTGAATATATTACACCTCAACAATTTCTGACTGTACCTATGCCCAAATATAATGAAATTAGATTATCTTTAAATGTTTGGCCTCGTGTAAGTAATTTAATCAATTCAATTAAACCTGATGCAATACACATTGCAACAGAAGGGCCTCTTGGTTTTATGGCAAGAAGACATTGTATTAAAAAAGGTTTAAAGTTTACAACAAGTTTTCATACAAGATTTGATAAATATATGAAACTTTATATGCCTATCATTCCAGCTAAATGGTCAGAAAAATTTTTATGTAATTTTCATAATAAAGCTGAAAGAATTTTAGTGACAACAGAATCCATGCGTGAAGAGTTAATTGCATTAGGTGTTGATAACAATAAAATGGTTACATGGACCAGGGGAGGTAATCATGGCGCGTTTAAAAACCCCATTAAGAGAGACTTACCTTACAAAAGACCTATATGGATATATGTTGGTAGGATTGCAGTTGAAAAAAATATCAAAGCATTTTTAGATCTCGATCTTGAAGGTACTAAAGTTATTATTGGAAAAGGTCCAGACCTAAACAATTTGAAAAAAAAATTTCCAAATGATATTTTTTTAGGTGAAAAGACTAATGGAGAATTAGCATCTCATTTTGCATCATCAGACGTTTTTGTTTTCCCTAGTAAAACTGATACATTTGGTATTGTTGTTTTGGAATCATTAAATTGTGGTACACCAGTTGCAGCTTATCCAGTGCCAGGACCTAAAGATATATTAGGTGGAACTAATATTGATACTTTAGATTATGATTTGAAGGCTTCTGCTTTAAAAGCTTTGAAGGTAAATCGCCAAGATTGTCTTGATTTTGCAAAAAAATATTCATGGGAAGAAACAGCAAAAATATTTTTTGAAAATATTTCACCTAATTATTAAAGACAATATTCATTACATTTGTTAAAACGTATCCATGTTTTGGACAGAGTTGATACTCATAGTTGTAATAATTATTTTATTATATTTTTTATTTAAAAAAAATATTAAGCCAGAAAATACAGCTCCAGTTGTAAATAAGGCCAATAAAGATGATTTAGGAAAAAGAGTAATTATTGAAGAATTAGAAGATCAATTTTTTGCCTTAGATAAATATAACTTAATCAAATATCTTAACAAAAGTGCAAAACAACGTTTTGGAGAAAACTTAATTGATAAAAATATTTCAAGTGTAATAAGAGATACAAAATTATTAGAAACAATTGACGAAGCTATCAAGGATCAAACCACAAAGAATGTTAATGTAGAAATTAATTTACCATCTTATCAGCTTTACAAAATTTATGTTATTCCTGGTCCTACTCATTTGTTTCCAGAAGTAGACTCAGTTGTATTGTTTCTAAAAGATTTTACAGAAATAACAAAAGCACAAAAATTAAAAACTGATTTTGTTGCTAATGTGAGTCACGAATTAAGAACACCTTTAGTTTCAATTAAAGGCTCTTTAGAGACTATTCTTGGACCAGCTTCAAACGACCAA
>CACMYF010000039.1 GCA_902617805.1 uncultured Pelagibacteraceae bacterium | reverse complement strand
AGTTTTACTACAGAAAAAAAAATTAATGTATTAAGAGGTCTATCTAGAAAATTTAGATTGGGTAAAACTTACGCAATAATGGGGCCTTCTGGTTCTGGAAAATCAACTTTACTTAATTTAATTTCATTAATCGATAAACCAACATCTGGTACAATCAAGTTTGATAATCTTGAGATTAATTTCAATCAAAATGAAAAGAATGATTTAATAAGAGCTAAAAAACTAGGTATTGTTTACCAACAAAATAATCTTCTTACTGATTTTACAGCATTGGAAAATGTATATTTTGCCTCTTTATCTCTTAATAATGACAAAAAATTAGCATTATCTAAAGCTGAAACATTATTAAAAAAAATTGGACTTTCAAACAGATTGAATCATTTTCCCTCACAACTTTCTGGTGGTGAAGCTCAAAGAGTTGCAATAGCAAGAGCGATTATTAATGATCCTCAAATTATTTTAGCTGATGAACCAACTGGTAGTTTAGACATGAATACGGCTAAAGATATTTTTAAACTTTTAAACAATCAAAAAAGATCAGATAGAATAATTATATTTGCAACTCATAATAGATTTTTTGCAAAAAAAGCAGATTATCTATTGGAGATGAGAGATGGTAGTATAAAATCATCTAATGTCTGAATCTGTCTCACAAAATTTTAATCATTTAAAAATTCATACTCAATATTCAATTTGCGAAGGTGCGGCTAGAATTGATGATTTGCAACAATATTCTAAGAAAAATAAAGTAAAGTCTTTAGCTTTATGTGATACTTCAAATTTATGTGGAGCACTAGAATTTGCTGAAAAGATTTCAAAATCTGGTACTCAACCAATAATTGGAACTCAAATTAATTTTAAAATTGGTGAAACAACTGGTTTACTCCCTTTGTTTGCTCTAAATGAAGTTGGATATAAAAATATAATAGAACTTTCATCTTTATCGTATTTGGAAAACGACGAATTATCAGATCCGCATGTAGATTTAGAATTGTTATTAAGTAAATCAAAAGGTGTTGCTGTATTTTCAGGAACTGTTTTTGGTTTATTTGGTAAATTATTTGATAAAGGAAAATTTACTGAAATTGATGACCTTTATAATAAAATTAAAAATGCTTTTGAAGATAGATTTTACTTAGAGATTCAAAGACATAATGATCAAAATGAAATTGAATTTGAAAAATTTAATTTAAAAAAATCTAGAGACCTGGAAATACCTATAATTGCAACTAATGAAGTTTTTTATTTAGATAAAGAAATGCATGAAGCTCACGATGCTTTAACTTGTATACGTAACAAGACGTATGTAAATGAAAAAAATAGATTGAGATTGACTGATCAGCATTATCTAAAAACCCACCAGGAGATGTTAGACTTGTTTGTAGACTTACCTGAAGCTTTAGAAAATAATTATAACTTTCCATTAAGGTGTAGTTTTAGGCCATTATTTTCAAACCCAATATTGCCTAATATTAGCAGTGACAAAGATGGAAATGCAGACCTAATTTTAAAAAAAGACTCAATACAAGGATTGAAGGTTAAATTTAATAAAATCTTTGACTTAAGTGATGATGAATTAGAAAAAAATAACTCTTACAAAGAATACAAACAAAGACTTGATCACGAACTATCTATTATCATAGAAATGAAATACTCTAGTTATTTTCTTATAGTTGCTGACTATATTAAGTGGGCTAAAAATAACGATATTCCTGTAGGACCTGGTCGAGGATCAGGTGCTGGATCTTTAGTAGCATGGTGTTTATCAATTACAGATGTTGATCCAATAAAATTTAATCTCATTTTTGAAAGATTTTTAAATCCAGATAGAATTTCAATGCCAGATTTTGATATAGATTTTTGTGAGGATAAAAGAGATCAAGTTTTTGAGTATTTAACAACAAAATATAAAGATAGTGTCGCTCACATTATAACATTTGGTAAGTTAAAAGCTCGAATGGTAATCAGAGATGTTGGAAGAGTTTTGGGTTTAGCTTATGGTTTTGTTGACAGTATATCTAAGATGATACCTTTTGATCCATCTAGACCACAAAACTTAACTCAATGTATTGCTAGTGAGCCACGATTACAAAAATTAATAAATAATGATCCAAGGGTGAAGAAACTTACTGATTTGTCTTTAAAATTAGAAGGGCTTAATAGAAACGTTGCCACTCATGCTGCTGGAGTTGTAATAGCAGATAAAAAATTAACAGAAATTGTTCCGCTGTATAAAGATGTTACTGCAGATTTATTATTACCATCTACGCAATTTGATATGTATTCAGCTGAAAATGCTGGATTAGTTAAATTTGACTTTCTAGGTTTAAAAACACTTACAGTCATAAGTGATACACAAAAGCTTATCCAAAAAAAAAATAAGGAATTTGATATTGAGAATATCAGTTACGAGGATCAAAAAGTTTTTGACCTAATGTCTACTGGCAGAACAGTTGGGTTGTTCCAAATTGAAAGTGCCGGTATGAGGGAGGCTTTAATTCAAATGAAACCAAATCACATTGAAGACATTATTGCATTAGTTGCTTTATATAGACCAGGACCTATGAGCAATATTCCAACTTATAATGATTGCAAACATGGGAAGCAAAAACCTGATTATTTGCATCCACTTTTAGAAGATATTCTCAAACCAACCTATGGAGTAATTATTTATCAAGAACAGGTAATGCAAATTGCACAAAAATTATCAGGGTTTACAGCTGGACAAGCCGATCTTTTAAGAAGAGCAATGGGTAAAAAGAAACGAGCAGAACTTGAAAAACAAAAACAAGGATTTATAAATGGAGCTGTTAAAAACGGAATAGCAAAAGATATTGCTGCTGGAATTTTTTTAAAAATAGAACCATTTGCGGAATATGGATTTAATAAAAGCCACGCTGCCGCGTATGCAATTATTTCTTATCAAACTGCATTTTTAAAAACATATTATCCAAAAGAGTATATTGCAGCATCAATGACCATGGATATATCTAATCAAAATAAGTTAAGTGAGTTTTACGAAGAATT
>CACMYF010000038.1 GCA_902617805.1 uncultured Pelagibacteraceae bacterium | reverse complement strand
TTGTTGCTGAAGTTCCAATTGAAACACCAACAAGAAAAAAAATTTTAATTATAGATTTATTCAATACTCCAATAGATTTTAAAATTGCAATATCTCGGGTTTTATTTTTAACTAAAATTGTTAAACCTGAAATTATATTAAAAGCAGCTACGATAATAATTAAAGATAAAATAATAAACATTACATTTCTCTCAACTTTAAGTGCTGAAAATAATGAACTATTCATATCTGCCCATGTATATACAAATGCATCAGGGTATAGTTTCATCAGCTTTTCTTTGTGATTTTCTATATGTTTCGGATTTTTAAAATAATACTCTGTAAATCTATCATCTCTATTTTTATCAAAAAAATCTTCTAAGGTGTTTAAATTAATATAAGCAATATTTTCATCATATTCTGATAATCCGCTTTCAAATATTGAGGTTATAAGAAATAATTTTTGCTTTGGCAAAGAACCAACTAAGGTTTGAACACCAGCGGGTGAAGTAATTGAAACTTCATCTCCAAGATCTAATCCTAGGATATTACTTAAATCTCGACCAATAGAAATTGTATTTTCATTTAAATTTTTAGAACCAAAAAAACTTTCATTATTTGAAATTTCTAAATCTATAAAATCTTTTTCCAAATAACCCTTTAGCAAAACTCCTTTGGTGCCATTCTTGTGAAAAATAACTGCTTCTCCATCATTTGATAAAACGCCTTTAGCAAAATCTTTATCTGACAAAGAAGCTAAAGGTTTATCGTAAGGTTTGACCACTGCGTGAGCATTTAAGCCAACTATCTTATCAATTAATTCAGTTCGAAATCCATTCATTACAGACATTACAATAATAAGAACTGCAACACCGAGACTTATGCCAATAAAAGAAAAAATTGATATCACATTTAAAAAGCCATCTTTTTTTCTGGCTTTTAAAAATCTAAAGGTAATTTCTTTTTCTAAAGTAGAAATCAAATTGAATTTTTTTGTTTAGTTATTATTTCAATAATTTTACCTAGTGGTAAATTTTGAGTTTCTTGACCAGTTTCCTTAAACTCTAATAAATCTCCTTCGCTTTTTTTACCAATAATAATTTGATACGGAGCTCCAATTAAATTCATTTTTTTAATTTTAGATGAAAAATTTTCATCTGTATCATCAATGATTGCATCAATATTATTTTTATGTAATTCTTTATTAATCTTATTTACTTTCTCTAAAGCTGATGTGTCATTTTTATTTATCATAGGTATTATAGCAATATCATAAGGAGCAACAGACAATGGCCATTTCATGATTTCATTTTTGTCATCATATTTTGCCTCAATTATAGCCCCTACTAACCTTGATACACCAATTCCATAAGAACCCATTTTAACGAAATCTTTCTTTCCCCCTGGTAAATCAACTGATGTACCCATTGGTTTAGAATACTTGTCACCAAAATAAAATATATGACCTACTTCGATACCTTTTGTAATCAATTGATTTTCTTTGGAAACAATTTTTTCAAATTGTTCTTTATTAAACTTTTCATCAGTTACAGCATAGAACTGCTCATATTTTTTTCTCATACTTTCTAATGATGCTTTTTCTAGTTGAGTATCATCGCTATCAAGATCAAATATTCTTTTATCTGTGAAAATTTTACTTTCTCCTGTATCAGCAAGAATAATAAATTCATGAGATAAATTTCCTCCAATAGGTCCTGTGTCAGCAGCCATTGGTATTGCTGTCAAAGACAATCTTTTAAATGTTCTTAAATATGAAAGAAAAAATTTATTATATGAATAAAAAGCTTCTTCATCAGATACATCAAACGAATAGGCATCTTTCATATAAAATTCTCTACCACGCATAATTCCAAATCTAGGTCTTATTTCATCTCTAAACTTCCATTGTATATGATACAGAAGTTGTGGAAGTGATTTATAAGATTTTATTGATGATCTAAAAATTTCAGTAACTTGCTCTTCATTCGTTGGTCCATATAACATTTCTCTATTTTGACGGTCAGTTATTCTAAGCATCTCTTCACCATAATCATCGTAACGACCGCTTTCTTTCCAAATTTCACTGGATTGAATTGTTGGCATTAATATTTCTTGAGCTCCAATTTTGTTTTGTTCTTGTCTGACAATGTCTTCTATTTTTTTCATTACCTTAAAACCTAAAGGTAACCATGAATAAATTCCTGCAGAGGCTTGCTTAATCATACCTACTCTCAGCATTAATTGGTGCGATTTAATTTTAGCTTCTGAAGGATTGTTTTTTAATATTGGTATAAATGAATTTGATAAAAGCATCTTAATTAATCATATTTCTTAAATTTAAATATTCAAATTTAATTAATAAGTAAATTATGATGAAAATGACAGTGGTAATTCCTGTACAATAAAGGAATTTTTTCAACATTTTTGGATTTTCAGGTGAGCCAGGATCCTCACCGTCAATTTTTACAGTCTTTGTTCGATTCACATCTATAGGTAAAATAGCAAAAAAAACTATCCACCATATAATTATATAGATAATAGCTAGGCCTGTTGCGCTCATTAAATTCTTACTAAATTGATATTGGTAAAAGGTTTTTTTCCTGTTCTTTCTTTAGAAAATTTTCTGCAAGTAATTTTTAATGCATCAATAAGATTATGCTCTTGTTGTTTGCTTCCAATTTTAAATGTTCTAGAAGTTTTCTCTATTTCCTCTTCTAATCCATAAACAAAATCATCTCGATCATCTACAGGTAAACCACGAAATGAAAGTATGGGGTTGTTATGTATATTTCCTTTAGGTGTAATCATTATTGTTACCTCAAGATATCCATTAGCACTTAAATTTTTTCTATCTTTTATCGATTGCGAGTCTGGATCAACGCTTACACTACCATCTAAGTAAAGTCTGCCGCTCGGGGCCTTGTCATATACTTCAGGTTTTTCACCCGGATATAACTTAACAATATCACCATTTTCGACTTGAACTGGATGTGGAACTTGCATTTCTTTTGCAAAATTTATGTGTTCTATCATGTGCCTATGTTCACCGTGCACAGGTATTAAACACCTAGGTTTTACCCATTGGTACATTTCTTTAAGGTCTTCTCTATTTGGATGTCCAGAAACATGAACAAACTCGGTTTCTTCAGATATTACTTCTATTCCATCCTTAACAAG
>CACMYF010000037.1 GCA_902617805.1 uncultured Pelagibacteraceae bacterium | reverse complement strand
GTCTGCTGCACAAAGCGAATAATCTTTTAAAAAGATATTGGACGATACAAGGAGTAGTTAAAAAAGGAAGACAAGTAGGAAAAAAAATTGGTTTTCCAACCTGCAACATAGACATCGGTGATTATGTTTTAGCAAAACCTGGAGTTTATGCTGTCAAGGTTTTGAGAAAAAATAGTAAGAAATATCTTAAAGGAATTGCAAATCTTGGATACAGACCTACATTTAATCAAAAAAAAATATTATTAGAAGTCCATTTATTTAATTTTTCTGGAAATCTTTATAATAAACTTTTATCAGTAGAGTTTTTAAAATTTATAAGAAAAGAAAAAAAATTTAATAATGTTAATCAATTAAGAGCTCAAATTAAAAAAGATTTAAATATCGCAAAAAAGACTAAATGACTAAAGCACAGATAAATCTACCAAAAACAGCTTTTTCTATGAAAGCAAACCTGCCTACAAGAGAGCCAGAAATTCTTGAATACTGGAAAAAAATAAATCTTTACGATGAATTAAGAAACGAAAGTAAAGGAAGAGAAAAATTCGTTTTACATGATGGTCCTCCTTATGCAAACGGAAATATTCACATGGGAACAGCTCTAAATAAAATTCTTAAAGATATTATTGTAAAATTTCATCAAATGGATGGAAAAGACTCTATCTATGTTCCAGGCTGGGATTGTCATGGTTTACCTATTGAATGGAAAATTGAAGAACAATATAAAAAAAATAAAAAAAACAAAAACGAAGTTCCAATAGTTGAGTTTAGAAAAGAATGTAGAAGATTTGCTGAGAAGTGGATTGAAGTTCACAAAAGTCAATTTAAAAGATTAGGTGTTGTAGGGGATTGGGAAAATTATTACTCAACAATGAGCTTTAATGCAGAAGCCCAGATAGTTAGGGAGCTTGGTAAATTTTTAAAAGATGGAAGTTTGTATAAAGGTTTTAAACCTGTATTATGGTCAACAGTTGAAAAAACTGCACTTGCAGATGCTGAGGTAGAATATCAAGATCATAAATCAGATACAATTTACACTTCGTTTAAAGTTAAATCATCTAATTTTAAAGATTTAGTTGGAAGTGAAATAGTTATTTGGACAACTACACCATGGACAATACCAGCCAATAAAGCTTTAGCATATAACGAGTCTCTTGATTATATAATATTAGAAATAAATGACGAAGGTCATTTTAAAAACAGAAAAATCGTTATTGCAGATGCTCTGCTAGAATCAGTTGTTAAAGAATGTGAACTAAAAAATTATAAAAAAATTCATACTTTTAAAGGTAAAGAATTTAATAAAACCATTTGTAGTCACCCTTTTTTAAATTTGGGTTATGATCATGATATCCCAATGCTTGAGGCTAGATTTGTAACTACTGAGCAAGGAACTGGAATAGTTCACTGTGCTCCAAGCCACGGACCTGATGACTTTAATCTTTGTTTGAATAACAGTATTAAAGCGATTGAAACAGTAGATGGAGATGGAAAATATACAAGCAATGTAAAATTGTTTGAAGGAATTCATATTTTTAAAGCAAACCCTATAGTAATTGAAAAACTTAGAGATGAAAAAAATTTATTATTCAATGGTGAGCTGGTTCATTCTTATCCACACTCATGGAGATCTAAGGCTCCACTTGTTCACAGAGCTACTCCACAGTGGTTTATTTCAATGGAAAGTCATAAATTAAGAGATAAAGCATTAAAAGCTATTGATAAAACAACTTTTTATCCAAGCAAAGGTAAAGAAAGACTGAAGTCAATGATTGAGACAAGGCCAGATTGGTGTGTTTCAAGACAAAGAGTTTGGGGAGTACCTCTTCCAATCTTTATAAATAAAAAAACAAAAGAAATATTAGTTGATGATGAAGTTACTGAAAATATTGCCTCTATTTATGAAAAAGAAGGTTCGGATTGTTGGTTTTCAGATAATCCACAAAGATTTTTAGGAAATAAGTATAAAGCTGAGGATTTCGAAAAATTAAGTGATATTGTTGAGGTGTGGTTCGATAGTGGTTCAACTCATTCGTTTGTTTTAGAAAAAAGAGATGATTTAAAATGGCCAGCATCAATGTATTTAGAGGGGTCAGACCAACACAGAGGTTGGTTTCATTCGTCATTATTAGAATCTTGTGGAACTAGAGGAAGAGCACCATTTGAATCGATTTTATCTCATGGATTTGTTGTAGACGGCAAAGGTTTAAAAATGTCTAAATCTTTAGGAAATGTAATTGCACCTGAGGATATTCTAAAAAAATATGGAGCTGATATTTTAAGGATATGGGTAGCATCATCAAATTATGCAGAAGATTTGAGGATAGATTATTCAATATTAGATCAACATGCTGACTCATATAGAAAGATAAGAAATACATTCAGATACTTGCTTGGAAATATTAATGATAATTTTGAAAATATAAATTTTGATGAGCTAGATTTATCTGAGCTACCTGAGCTAGAGCAATTTATGCTACATAAAATTTTTATATTAAATGATAAATTTAAAAAATATTTTAAGAATTATGATTTTCATAATTTATATAAAGAACTACTAAATTTCTGTACTGTTGATTTATCTGCTTTTTATTTTGATATTAGAAAAGATAATCTTTATTGTGATCCTAAAGACTCAAAAAAAAGAAAATCTACTACTTTACTGCTTAATATAATTTTAAATGCACTATTAAAATGGTTTGCTCCTATTTTGTCTTTCACAACTGAAGAAATTTTTAAGTTGTTATTTAAAGATCAAAAAAGTATTCACCTTCAAAAATTTCTAGAATTTCCTGATAAATTTAAAAATAAAAAACTTAGTGAAAAATGGAATGAATTAATTAAAATTAGAAATATTTGTAACATAAGTATTGAAGAAAAAAGAGCTAGTAAAGAAATAGGATCAAGCTTAGAAGCTAATTTAAAAATCAAGTTAAGTCAAAAATTAAAAGATCTTACTGAAAATACAGATTTTTCTGAACTTTGTATTACTTCAAAAGCTGAAGTTATTTATAAAGACGATGTCGAAACAACAGCAATCACTTCTAGAGCAAGAGGATCAAAGTGTCCGATTTGTTGGAAGATTAAAGAAGCAGTTTGTGATAGAGCTAATTGTGCTTTGAAATAGGAATGATAATAAAAAACTTAGGAAAAAATTTTATTATTAATTTATCTTTGGTTGTACTGATTTTTTTATTCGATAGAATTTCCAAAATTTACGTAATTTATCTTAACAAGAAATTTTTAGGATCTGAAATATTTTCTTCAGAATTTTTAAATATAACTTTAATTTGGAATGAGGGAATTGCATTTGGATTATTTTCTTTTGATGAAAAGTATCTTTATAATTTCTTAACTCTATTTATAGTTATAATTATTCTTATTATTT
>CACMYF010000036.1 GCA_902617805.1 uncultured Pelagibacteraceae bacterium | reverse complement strand
AAAGATAAAAATAATAAAGATTGAGCTATAAATGGTGAAAACAGGTCTTTAGACAAAAATACTCCCACTAATAGACTTTTAGAAAAATCTGGAAATGGAAACATTAAAAAACCAGCAACTAAACCAATTATAATTGAAACATAAGCGGTTTTTTCATCCACTTTATTATAGAAGCTATAAAAAACAGTCACTACAAACGCACAACAAAATAAATCTGCAAGTAAAAATAAATATAAAATATCAAATCCTTTTGAAGCAACACCAAATGCAATTATGGATAAAATTAAAATGAAATATTTAGATATTTTTAAGTAATCAGTTTTTTTATCTAAATTAAAAGTTGCTTTGCCATCAACTACAAATAAACTAGAAATAGCATTAACCAAAGTATCAACAGTAGAAATTGTTAATGCAAGACCAAGTATAATGATTAATAAAGATAAAATTTCTGTTTGATCTTTTAATAATAAACTAAAAAATCCTAAATCAGGTCTAACAGATGGATCCATTGAAAATGAAACCATTCCAATAAAACCCATTAAGAAAACTATTGGAACAATAATAAAAAAAGAAATTATCAAACCACTTTTTAATGTTTGATAATCTTTTGCTGCATATACTCTTTGCCAATTTCCTTGATGAAATAAATTAGTTGCTGCAACTGCTATAAAGAAAGTTAATCCAGCGGTATATCCTGGAACATAATTTGAACTTATTAGTTGAGGGTTTTTCTCGTTAATTAAAGAAAAAGAAAAATTATCTCCTGAAGATGAACTAATAATTGAAATCAAAATAAATAATAAAACACCAATTACAATCATTTGAATATTATCAGTAAATATTGAGGCTCTTAATCCTCCATAAAGTGTATAGCTTAAGGTAGCTGCCAAGACTATTAATGCTGTAATCCATAATTCTGTTCCTGATATATAATTAATTAATACAGCAACTGCCGTTACTTCTGCACAAAGAAAAATGAACATGTAAAAGATTGTCATTAACAAAATTAGCTTAAAAAGACTTTTGCCAAATTTCTTTCTCATAAACTCAACTAAAGAAGATCCTTTTGGAAACTCATTTCTAATTTTTTTTCCAAAATAAATTAAGAAAATCATTGGAAAAGCTGTGCCTAATGCATAACCAATAACAGCGCCTACTCCACCCCATGTTGCAGCCGCTACTGGACCAAATAAAATCCAAGCACCTAAAGCTGATGCTACAAGACTTGTGGTAAGTGAAAATAAACCGATGTTTCTATTTGCAGTTAAATAATTATTAATTCCTGTAAATTTTTTAGAATGAAGAATTCCTAAAAAAGCAAATATTAAACTAATTGCGATTACTAATATTAATGATGTTGATTGAGTTAAAAAATATGTTTTATCCATTTTATCCCTTTCTGAATTACCGGACAGGTTCTTAGGGTATGATCTCAGTCTGTTAAGACACCCCTTCTTATAGTCTTTATATTATATTAATAGATATAGCTAGTGATTTAAAATTTATTTCTTAAATTATTTTTGACTCTTATGATTCATTATTTCAATCATGCATTGAGTTGCGTACGCTCTCCACTCAGATGATGTTTTGTTCTTCAGGCTATCAAGATGATTTCTGTTACTTTGAATATCATCTTTATGCTTAATATAATCAGCACCGTTTAGGTTTTTTTCCATTTCAGACAAATTAGTTTCCATTGCCTTTATCCATTCGTTTCCAAGCTCAACACATTTTTGATCATCTTTTTCATCACAAATTTGTTTAAAAAAATTAAAGATAACATCATCAGTATTTACTGAAGTATTCATTAATTATTGTTTACAGGTACCAATAGACTCTGGGCCACAAGTTTGACCATTGGTCCACGTTGCTCCGGTTAAATTAGCTCCATCAAAATTAGCATTGGTGATGTTGGAAGAAGTAAAGTTAGCCTCCATTAAATTAGAGTTTTGAAAATTTGCCTCGATTAAAGTTGCTCCCATAAAATCAACTCTAGTTAAGTTAGCTCCGGTAAAGTTAGTTTTTTCAAAATTTGCGCCGATAGAAACCGATTCATAAAGGTTAGCTCTTACAAAGGTAGATTCGGGAAAAGTTCCAAACGATAGATTTGAAGTCATCATTATACTTTTATCAAAGTTTACTTGAATGAAACTTGCAAAGGAAAGATTTGAATTTGGAAGATAACTTCCTTGCAAATCTTGTGAATCTGAAAACCTACAATTGGAATAATCAACTCCTTCTGTCAAAGGATCATCACATGCAGCATTTGAATTTGTGAAAAATAACAAACTAAATAAAGCAAGTAAGATAATTTTTTTCATATAAAAAGTTAACAAATAAAATATGTCAAAACAATGAATGATTTAAATTTTAATAAAAATTTTATATTCTTACTTTTTTACCATTTTTTGCACTTTTAGTTATTGCAGCAAAAATTTTAAGAGAGATTAAACCATCATTTCCATTTACTTTTGGTTTAGCTTTTTTTGCGACTACATCAGCAAAATGATCAATTTGATTTACTAATGTATTATCATCCTTTTTGTTTTTATCTTCATTAACAAAAATTTTGTTCCACCAACTTCTTTCTTTTTTATAAAACCAATATTTAAGGTTGGGAAACTGTAAAGAACCTTTGGTGCCTCCAATCATATAAGCAGATTGGTTGGTAATTGGGTATGCAGGATTTTCTCCAGCAGTTAATTCATAACTCCAGGGTGCAACAATTGTATCTGACAAATTAAGTGTACAAAGCGCTCCTGAATTAAAGATCAAGCTTATTGTAGCTGTATCCTCTACTTGAAATTTTCTAGTTTTATTTGTTGTAAATGCTTGAACATATTTTATTGAACCCAACAAATAACAAATCATATCAATATCGTGCACTAAATTGATGCCTAAAGGCCCACCACCTTTACTAACTCTCCATTTTTCATTGTAATAAGATTTATGTTTATATAACCAGCATAAAACGTTTGCAGAAACAATATTACCCAATCTACCTTTGTTAATAACGTCTTTTACCTTAGAGACTATTGAATTGTGTCGACGATGATATCCAATCAATAATGGTGTTTTGTTCTTGTTGGCACTATTTATAATTTTTTTTGCAGATTGAATATTATCTGAAATAGGTTTTTCTAATAGAACAGGTATTTTATTTTTCAAAAAACTTACAGTATGTTTTTCATGCAATTGATTAGGGGTAGCAACTATTACAGCATCAAGTTTTTTTGAATTTAAAAGCTCTGATACATTTGAATACAATGGGATTTTATATTTTTTTGATAAATTTTTAGCATTATTACTAATGTCTACTATTGAATGAAGATTTGCTTTCTTTGATTTTTGGATAGCTTTAATGTGTTGTAAACCCATTAAACCTGTTCCAACTATAGAAATATTAATTTTTTTACTCATAAATTAACTAATTTTAATTTTTGTAAAGCATGTATACCTTTTATTAGGTTTAATTAAAGTACTAGGAAAATTTTTTTTATTAGGTGCATCAGGAAAGTATTGAGTTTCTAAACAAATGCCTTGATAGGGAAATAATTTTTTTTTGTAATTTAGATTTTGTGCTGAATAAAGT
>CACMYF010000035.1 GCA_902617805.1 uncultured Pelagibacteraceae bacterium | reverse complement strand
TGTTTCAAGATATTTTTTAACGTTTTCTTCATTTAAATTTTTTTTATTTTTTCTCAATTTTTTAAAAGCATTTAATAACTCAGATTTTGAACCGTAATTTAAAGCTAAATTTATTTGCAATTGTTTATTATTTTTTGTTTTTTTTTCAGATGTGACTAAAAGTTTATTTAATTTCGATGAAAAATTTTTTATTCCAATTATTTTTAATTTAATATCTTGTTTGTTTAAATCATTTATTTTTTTTTTTAAAAATACCTCAAGTAAATTAAACAAATAATTAATTTCTTTTTTTGGTCTTTTCCAGTTCTCTGTAGAAAAGGCGAAAAGTGTCAGATATTTAATTTTGTGTTTTATAGATTCTCTAATAACTGTTTCCACAGAATTCAAGCCAGCTTTATGTCCAGCATTTCTTGAATTTTTGTTTTTTAATCCCCATCTCCCATTACCATCCATGATAATGGCTACATGATTAAGATGGTTCATATTGTCATTATTTCTTTTTCTTTTGAAGATACTTTGTCATCAACGGATTTAATATGATTGTCTGTTATTGTTTGAACTTTTTTTTCAAAAGTTTTTTCATCATCTTCTCCAATTTCTTTAGCTTTAAATAATTTTTTTAGATCTTCATTTGCTTCCCTTCTTATATTTCTAATTGAAACTTTACATTTTTCTCCGATAGATTTAATTAGTTTTTTTATTTCAGTTCTTCTTTCCTCGTTTAATTCTGGAATAGGTAATCTTATTAATTGACCATCTATTTGAGGATTTAAACCAAGATCAGATTTTTGTATAGCCGCATCAACTAATGGAACATTATTTGCATCCCATATCTGAATATTTATCATTCTAGGCTCGGGAGTTGTGATGCTTCCAACTTGATTTATTGGCATTTGTTGTCCATAAACATCTACTTTAATCAAATCCAACATAGAAGCATTTGCTCTTCCTGTTCTAAGTGATGATAGTTCTTTTGAGAAAACCTCAATGGCTTTATCCATTTTAAGGCTGTATGATTTTTCATCAAACATTTATTCTCCAATCTTAATTCTATAAAACTCTTTTATTTTTAAATCAGCTATAGAAAGTTCTTTTAAAACATCTTGAACTTTTTTCTTTGGCTCCATAACCCATGCCTGTGTTAAAAGAGCATTTTCTTCCTTAAATTTATTCATTTTACCTAAGCTTATTTTTTTTGCAATATCATCTGGTTTTCCTGAATTTTTAAGTTCTTCTGTAACTAGTTCTTGCTCTTTATTTATTATTTCTTGATCTATCAAACTAGACTCTAAAGCTAATGGATTTGAAGCAGCAATATGCATAGATAACTGTTTACTGAAGTTTTTAACAGTATCTGAATTGTCTTTGGTATCTAATGAAACCATAACAGCTAATTTTGCTACATTATCTTTTACAACTGTATGAAGATAATGATTATTTATTCCATCTGAATTTTGAATTGTTTTAGCTTTACCAATTGTAATTTTTTCACCAATTTTTGCAATCAATGCAACTAAATTATCATCAACCGTTTGACCATTTTTCATTTTTGCTACTTTTAATTCTTCAAGGTCTGAATTAGTTTTATTATTAAGTTCGCTCAATTCTTTTACAAAAGAAATAAAATCATCATTTTTAGCAACAAAATCAGTTTCACAATTTACTTCAATAACTGAAGTTTTTGAATCATCTCCACTAACTACAACAACTCCTTCTTTAGCATCTCTAGACATTTTTTTTGAAGCTTTTGAAATACCTTTAACTCTTAAAATTTCAACAGCCTTATCTAAATCTCCATTAGACTCTTTGATTGCTGAGTTACAATCTTTAAAACCAGCTCCAGTAACTTCTCTAAGTTTTTTAACCTTTTCTATATCACTCATTAGTTTAATTTCTCCTTATTTTTTATAGAAAATTTTTTTTCTAATTTTTCTTTATCTAGTTCTTGAATAGTTTTTGTTTTATCCTCAATTTTAACTTTATTTTTTTTTACCTCTTCGACAGGAGTAGAGCTTTTAGCACTATTGATTGTTTCTTTAATCAAATTGCAATAAAGATCAATAGCTCTTCTAGCATCATCGTTACCTGGAATTGGATAATCAATATTATCTGGATTTGAATTACTATCTAATATAGCAATAATTGGTATTCCTAATTTTGATGATTCAGCAATAGCAAGAGACTCATAATTTGTATCAATAACAAATACTAAATCTGGAACCTTTTTCATCTCTGCTATTCCACCCAAAGATCTTTGAAGCTTGTCTTTTTTAACACTCATTTTTAAAAGTTCTTTTTTTGTAAAACCTCTGTTTTCAGCTGCTAAATCTGTTTCTAGTTTTTTTAATTTCTTTATTGAATTTGAAATTGTTCCCCAATTGGTTAACATTCCTCCTAACCATCTGTAATTTACAAAGTATTGATCTGTCTCTTTTGCAACCTCAGCAATAGCTTCAGATGCTTGTTTTTTTGTGGATACAAATAGAATTTTTCCATTATTTGCAATAGTTTCATAAACTTTTTCCAAAGCTACTTTTGTTAGCTCAAGTGTTTGGGTTAAATCTATAATGTGAATTGAATCTCTTTTTCCAAAAATATATTTTTTCATTTTTGGATTCCATCTTAAAGTTTTATGGCCTAGATGAACGCCTGCTTCTAATAATTGCTGTATTGTTAAGTTAGGTATTTTCATATTTATTCCCGGTTAAGCCACCACAGTAATTTCCAATTAAGGACCGGAGGTATAAAACCAACAACTGTGTGCGTGTTAATTTAATTTAGAGATTATTTACAAATATTTCCTATATTTAACAAGTTATTATTTAGTTAATTATTGCCTGAATTTCTTGATTTCTTAAGAGATTTAAAGATTTTCGGTCTAATTTACGTAGATTTTTCAATCTAAATTGAAGGATATTGTCTCCTTTTACTAAATTAATATTTACAACAGTTTTGCCCTCATCTTGCAAAATTTTAGATATTTTTTCAATTTGTTCGTCTGAATAAAGATCGAATGAAACTTCGTTTATAGGGCTATTATATAAATCTTTAAGTGAAGCTATTTTTTGAACATTAATTCTTGTTAGTCTATTATCATCATTAGAAATATTTTTAAATAATGTCAAGATAAGAGAACTGCCCTCTTTCAAAATTTCTCTATTTAATTCTAAAACATCAGAGAAAATAAAAAGCTCAAACACACTTGATAAATCAGTTAATTTTAAAACAGCATAAGAATTTCCTTTTGCTGTTTTTCTCTCTTGAACTTTTAACAATGTTGCGGCGATATTAGATTCTTTTAAATCTTTTTTTGAGACAAAAAGTGAATAATCTATTATTTTATAATCACTAAATATTTCTGTAAATTGATTTAATGGATGGTCTGAAATGAAAAAACCTACTGCCTCAAATTCTTTTGATAATCTTTCTTCAAATTTCCAATCTTCAGATTTGGTCAAAATATCATCCTCGCTGATTTCATCATCTGAAAATAAATCAATTTGATTAGCAGATTTGTTCTCAAATATATTCTTATTTTTGGCTATCAAAGCTGGTATTGAATCAAACAAAGCTTGTCTATTTATATTTAGTTTATCAAAAGCCCCTGCTTTTACTAAGCCTTCTAATTGAAGTTTGTTTATATCTTTTGGATTTACTCTAGTTATAAAATCATGAATTGATTTAAATTTTCCATTTAAAAG
>CACMYF010000034.1 GCA_902617805.1 uncultured Pelagibacteraceae bacterium | reverse complement strand
TCTAAAAAATTCAATTAATTTAATTGAAGTAAATTACAAAGTAAAACCAAGTATTGAGAAAATTTCCTCTAAATCAAATAAATTTATTCAGGACTCTTTTAATGTTGGTCTTAAAACTTTAAAGATTTTTAGGTCAAACAAATTTATAAATGGACCAATTTCAAAAAAAAATTTTTTAGATAAAAAATTACCTGGTATTACAGAATATTTGGCTAAGAAAACCAAAATTCATAAATTTGCAATGCTAATCTTTAATGAAAAATTATCTGTTTGCCCTCTAACCACCCATATTCCTGTTAAAAACATAACAAAATATATTAATAAAAAAAATATTTGTGAAAAAGTTATTTTAATCAATAATTTCTATAAAAGTTATTTAAGTAAAATACCTAAAATTGGAGTTTTGGGATTAAACCCACATTGCGAAAGTATAAACAAATTTAACGAAGATGAAAAAATTATAAAACCTACAATAAAATACTTAAAAAAATTAAAATACAATATTTCAGGACCTTATTCAGCTGACACTGCCTTTATGAAAAATAATAGGAAAAAATTCGATGTAATCTTAGGTATGTATCATGATCAAGTTTTAACTCCGATTAAAACCCTATATGAATATGATGCAATAAATATTACTTTAGGACTTCCTTTTATTCGTATTTCACCAGATCATGGTCCTAATGAGAAAATGATAGGAAAGAATACCTCTAACCCTTTAAGCTTAATTAAAGCTATATCTTTTTTGGATAAAAATTGATTAAAGCTAAAAAAAGTTTAGGTCAAAATTTTTTAATTGATAAAAATATTTTAGAAAAAATTACAGATATAACTGATATTAAAGATAAAATTATTCTTGAAATTGGACCAGGCACTGGAAACTTAACATCATATATTCTTAAAAAAAATCCAAAAAAAATTTTTGTAATTGAAAAAGATGATAACCTTGCATTAAATCTTAAAAATAAATTTGATGATAAGCTAATTATTATTAATGATGATGTTTTAAAAATAGATGAAAACATACTTTTTAAAGACAAAGTAATAGTTTTTGGTAATTTGCCTTATAATATATCAACTGAAATACTAAGCAAATGGATAATTAATTTAAAGGAAAATTTTTGGTTTGAATCATTGGTATTGATGTTTCAGAAAGAAGTTGCTGACAGAATAATTGCTAAATTTAATACATCAAATTATGGGAGACTATCAATTATTTGTAATTGGAAACTTAATATAAAGAAAGTATGTGATATAAAGCCTGGAGCATTTTATCCTAAACCAAAAGTAGATAGTTCTTTGTTATTTTTTCACCCAAAAAAAAATTTTATTAAATTAAATAATCCTAAAAATTTAGAAAAGGTTACTAGAATTTTTTTTAACCAAAGAAGAAAAATGTTAAAAAAACCTTACAATCAATTGTTTAATGGAGATCAGAAAGTTTGTAATAAGTTAAAAATTAACCTAAGTTTGAGACCTCAAAATTTAAATTTAGATACTTATTGTAAATTAGCTTATGAATATGAAAATTTAAGAAGTTAGTTTTTCAACATGCTTTCTAATGTATTCTAAATCGTAATCTTTTGAACCATTGTTTATCACTGCATCAATTAAATTTATAATTTTTGAATAACACTCTTCCAAATCATTGTTAATTACAACGTAATCATAATTTATCCAGTGTAAGACATCTCTTTCAAATTGCTTCATTCTTTCTTCAGCTATTATTTTTTCATTTTTATGACGTTTAGTCAGTCTTTCAAATAAAACTTCTTTACTTGGGGGTAATATAAAAAAAGTAATTAATTTATAATCTAATTTTTTATTCTTAATTTGATCAGCACCCTGCCAATCAATATCAAAAAGGATGTTTTTGCCTTTGTTTAATTTATCTATAACTGGTGTTCTTGTTGTACCATAAAGATTATCAAAAACTTTTGCATATTCGAGAAACTCTTCGTTACTAATTAATCTTTTAAACTCTGTTTCATTAACAAAAAAATAATCTACATTTTTATTTTCGTTAGGACGAGGTTGTCTTGTTGTGTGAGATATAGAAATTTCAAAATTATCTTTTTCAGATAATTTTTTAACTAGAGTAGTTTTACCTGCTCCAGATGGAGAAGATAAAATGATCATTACCCCATCTTTTTCTGAGGGCATTAAAATTTCTAGTTAGCTTTACCTTCGATAAATTTAACTGCATCACCGACAGTTAAAATTTTCTCAGCTTCACTATCAGAAATTTCAGATCCGAATTCTTCTTCGAAAGCCATCACTAATTCAACAGTATCTAAACTATCGGCTCCCAAATCATCTATAAAACTTGATTCCTCAGTTACCTTAGCTTCATCTATACCCAAGTGATCTGCTACAATTTTTTTTACTTTGCTTGAAACGTCTTCTGACATATTGATCCTTTTCGTTATAAATTCTTAATAGTTTAAATACCTATTTTGTCAAGCCATATACATTCCCCCATTAACATGCAAGGTCTCACCATTAATATAACTTGATTGATTTGAGCATAAAAAAAGCACTGCATTTGCAATATCATCTGGCTCTCCGAGACGTGCTGAAGGAATTTTAGATATTATTGCATCTTTATATTTGTCATCCAACTTATCCGTCATGGCAGTTTTAATAAAACCAGGTGAAATACAGTTTATATTTATATTTTTCTTAGCATATTCTATTGCTAAACTCTTTGACATTGCAATTATCCCTGCTTTAGATGCTGTGTAATTAGCTTGTCCGAGATTGCCTGTATGTCCAACAACTGATGTAATATTAACAATCTTTCCAGATTTATTTTTAAGCATTTTTTTTATTGCTGACTTGCTCATTAAAAAAGTTGATGTCAAATTAATATCAATTACTTTTTGCCATTCCTCTAAAGTCATCCTTATTGCTAAATTATCTTGAGTAATACCCGCATTATTAACTATACAATCTAAACTACCACCGAGTTCTTTGGTTGCATTTTCTATAAATTCTTCAATTTTATCGCTTTGAGAAATATCAAATTTTAGCGTTTTAATATTTCCATACTTTCCTTTTAGTTCCTCAAGTTTTTCTATTCTTGTGCCTGAAGCTAAAATATTTGCTCCAGCTTGATTTAATTTTTCAATTATTGAATTTCCAATTCCTCCTGAAGCACCTGTGACAATAATATTTTTACCTTTTAAATCAGTCATATTTTTAGATCCTCAATATCACTTTGAGAATTAATTGTATCAATTTTTACATTTCTATTAATTCTTTTTACCAGACCTGACAAAACTTTCCCAGGTCCAATTTCTATAAAATGGTCTACATTATTTTCTATCATATTAATCACACTTTCTCTCCATCTAACTCTATTTTCTATTTGCTTAATCAATAGATTTTTTAGCTCATCTGGATCTTTAATTTCATTAGCAGTTACGTTTGAAATTAATTTATTTTGCCCATGTTTAAAATTAAGTTTATTTAACTCTTCTTTCATAATGTTTGTAGCATTACTCATCAATTCGCAGTGAAAGGGTGCACTTACAGGAAGTTTAATATTTTTAATGGAATTATCCTTTAAAATTTGAATTAACTTTTCTAAATCTTCTGTTTTTCCACTCAAAACAATTTGACCTTCTGAATTATCGTTGGCTATTTGTGCTTTTAAATTTTCTTTATTTTCCGTTAAAATTTTTTCAATCAGATCAACTGATGAACCTAATACGGCAACCATTCCTCCCTGCCCTTTTGGAACAGCGTTTTGCATTGCATCTCCTCTAATTCTTAGTATTTTTAAAGTATCTGAAAAATCCAGATATCCTGCACATGATAATGCCGAATATTCTCCTAAAGAATGTCCTGCAAAGTATTTTGCTTTATTTAAATCTAAGTTAAATTCATTTTTTACAAGATTAAATATTGAATAGCTTATTAGATATATTGCTGGCTGTGTATTGGCTGTTAAATCTAGCTCTTCTTTTGGTCCTTCTAGAATAAGTTT
>CACMYF010000033.1 GCA_902617805.1 uncultured Pelagibacteraceae bacterium | reverse complement strand
ATCAAATTTAACAAATAAACCTTCATCACATCCGTTAATAGTATCGAATGCAAATAAGTCTATGATATCCCATGTTATAGCACCTGCTTCTTTTTGTGCTTTGATTTCTGATAAACCACCAGAATAGTCAACCCAGTTGATTTCTATTCCTAATTTTTTAGCAGTAGGATCACCATACCCAAGCTTTTGTGACTCAGTATAAGCTCCACCCCATGATGCAACAGTAACTGCAAATGCTGATGAAGTTATTGAAAGTACAAAAGAAAGAGCTAGTAATAATTTACTTAGTTTTTTCATTATTCCTCCGTTTAAACGTTAATATAAATTAATTTATATAAGTAAAAGTACAACAAATAGCTAAAGTGAAGTCAACAGCTGATTTTGTCGTTGATATATGTAATTTTTAATTGAAGATTATTTTGGATCTAGCGCTCTTGCATCAGTACTATTCCAACCAATATTTATATCTTGACTTACTTTTAACTCTAAATTGGATGTACTATTAGGGACTTTAAGAATAAACTCAGAGCTTCCTAATAGATTTAATCTAACCCTTGTATGATCTCCATGATAGATCACTTCTTCAATCTTTCCAGTAAACATATTATCCATCTTATCAGTTGGATTTATCAATGCTCTTTCAGGTCTTAATGAGACTGTTGTTTTCTCACCTTTAGACTTAACAGAAATTGGATTAGCTAGTATTTCTGAGTTTGCTAATTTAACTTTACATTTGTCTTTATCTATATCCACAACTTCACCATTGAAGGTATTGTTCTCACCTATGAACTCAGCAACAAAAGAATTTACTGGCTTCTCATAAAGCTCAGCTGGATTTGAAAGCTGCTGAACTTTTCCATCATTGAATACTGCAATTCGGTTTGACATAGTTAATGCCTCACTTTGATCGTGAGTTACATACACAACTGTTACACCAATACTTTCATGAATATGTTTTATTTCATATTGCATGCTTTCTCTTAAATTTTTATCTAGTGCTCCAAGTGGTTCATCCATTAATACTACTGCTGGATCAAATACCAAAGCTCTTGCAACTGCTACCCTTTGTTGCTGACCACCAGAAAGTTGAGCAGGCATTCTGGTTTCAAAACCACTTAATGAAACCATCGATAATGCTTTATCAACTTTTTTATCTATTTCATCTTTTTCAACTTTCCTTACTCTTAATGGAAAAGCTAAATTTTCATAAACTGTCATATGTGGAAACAATGCATAGTTTTGGAAAACCATTCCTATCCCCCTTTTATGAGGAGGAATATTCGAAATTATATTTCCATCTAATAATATTTCACCGTGAGTTGGCGTTTCAAAACCAGCCAACATCATTAAACAAGTTGTCTTACCTGAACCAGATGGACCAAGCATTGTTATGAATTCACCTTCTGCAATATCTAATTGAAGATCTTTGACGACAAGAACCTTGCCGTCATAACTTTTATCTACTTTATCGAATTTTACAAATTCTGGATTTTTAGACATAAAGATGCATATAAAACATTTGTATAAATAGATTTCAATAGCTAATTAACTCTTAATATGAAGCTCTTTTGGAAAATTACAGAACAATTCTGATCCATTCTCCGTAACTCTTATTGCCTCAGATGCTTCAACACCCCAATCACCGAACTGCATGACCGCTATCATATGAAAACAAACATTAGGTTCAAGAACTGTCATATCTCCTTTATAAATATTAAGTGTATGCTCACCCCAATCAGGAGGATAACCAATTCCTATTGAATAACCTGTTCGAGATTTTTTTTCTATTCCGTATTTATCTAAAATTTTCCAAAAAGCTTGTGCAACATCATCCGCTGTATTCCCAGGTTTAATTTGACTTATACCTGCATTTAAAGCTTCAATTGTTTTGTTCATTGTATCAATCTTTAATTGATTGGGTTTTCCAAGCAGAACTGTTCTTGCCATTGGAGCATGATATCTCTTATAAACCCCAGATAATTCAATAATTGTAGCCTCACCCTCCACAAATTTATCTTGTGTTGCTGTTAAATGCGAAGCTGAAGTACCTTTCCCTGTTGGAAGTAATGTTGCAATACTAGAATATTCTCCTCCAAATTCTTCTGTTCCATAAAATAAAGTTTTTTGAATTTCACCTACTGCGTCGCACTGCCTTACTCCTGGTTTAATAACCTCCATTGCAGTTTTCATTCCTTTTTCAGAAATTTTTGCAGCAGATTTCATAAAACCTATTTCAGCATCTGATTTTACTAACCTTGCCCAATTAACTAAACGATCGCTATCTTTGATTTTTGCATTAGGTAATCCTTGCTTTATTTTTTCATAACAAAACGCAGTGAAGTAATGCGCATCCATTTCTAATCCAATGCATAAATTATCCCATTTTCTTTCTTTTATAATCTCTACCAAATTATCATAAGGATGTTTTGGCCATGTATGAATATAATTTTCGTCATAAACTAAAATATTCTCGTCCTTTAAATAAGTTTTAATATATGCACCACCTGCATCTTGAGCTCTTACAAAACATAGGGGCTCGTCTGCATCTATATGAACAATTGCACATTGGGCATAATAAAAAGACCAAGCATCATAACCTGTTAGGTAATTCATGTTGTTAGTGTCATGTGAGATTAAAAGATCGATGCCTTTTTCTTGCATCATTTTTTTAACTTTTGTTAATCTTTGTTTATATTCTTCTTTTGTGAACAACATTAATTTTCTTTAAATAATTTACCAAATCCTTCGACAGAATTATTTTTATTTATTTTAACAAGCGTATCCCAAATTAAAGCCTGATTGCTAGATAAAACTGTAGTATTTAATTTTTTCTCTAATTTATCAATAATTGGCAATACTGGTAAAGCAGTACAAGAAACAAAGAGTGCCTCTGCCCCATTTAAATCTATTTCAGATAGAACATTATACAAATAATTCTGATCAACTTTTCCGATATCGTAATCAGCTTCTATATCAAAGTAAGAATTTGAAGTAACCTCAAATCCTTCGCTTTTAAAATATTCCATAACTTCATCGTTAAGTTTTTTGCTATAAGGTGTAAATAGACTTATTTTATTTATATTTAATTTCTTTAAAGCTTTGATTGCAGCGGTACTTGGAGTTGTCACTTCTGCCATAGGCTTTGCAGCTTTTACTTTTTTTTCAATAGATTCATAACCTGCAGCTATTGTTCCAGATGTGCAGCCATAAACAACACAATCGATATCCTGATCAGGTAATATATCTTTAGTTACCTCAGTTACTTTATTTGACATTTTTATCAAATTTTCTTTTGTTAGTGGGTTATAGCATTCGATACGATTTACAAAGAAATCAACTTCTCTGTCTTTAATTACGTTTATAAAATCTCTTTCAATCATAAAATCGCTTGCAAGCGCAATAAGTCCAATTCTTGGATTTGATTTGGTAATATATTTAGGATCTATTTTTGTTGAATTCATATTTTAAAAGGTGAATATATCAGAAGTTCTTTAATAATCATTAATATAAAAAATAGGTATGAATATAAAAGATACTTTCGTAGCATCCTTGGTGCCTATTTTTTTAGGCTTTGGTTTTGTAATAGCTAAACCAGCATTTGAATCTTTTCCTCCTATTCTTTTGATGGGTATCAGATTTATGTTTGCTGCATCATTATTAATTTGGTGGTTTCCAATACCAAAAGGATATTTAAAAAGAATTTTTGCTGCATCATTAGTGGCTAATACTTTACAATATAGTATTACATATTCTGGTTTAGATTTAATTGATGCATCTGCAGCAGTTCTTTTGGTTCAAACAGAAGTTCCATTTGGAGTTATTTTTGCTTACTTCATGCTTAAAGAAAAACCAACTATTAGAGCTTTGATTGGTATAGCAATCGCTTTTGTTGGTGTTTATATTTTAACCGGATCTCCAAACTTGGATGGAAAATTTATTGGAATTGGACTTACGATTTTAGGTTCAGCTGTATGGGCTCTTGGGCAAGTTATGGTTAAACCTTTAAGTAAAGAAATAAATCCTTTAGCGTTAGTTGCTTGGTTAGCCTTATTCTCTGGACCAATATTAGTGATGCTATCTGCAATAATTGATGGAAACACAATTAATTATTTAACAAATGCAAAATTTGATCATTGGATTATTGCAATTTATATAGGTTTCATCATGCAACCAATTACATACGGTTGTTTCTATTATGTTTTAAAAAATAACCCACTTTATAAAGTTCTACCTATTGTTACTATGGGGATACCGCCAACAGGTTTATTAGCAGCTATTTTTCTTTTAGGAGAAAAACCAACTCCAGAATTATTTATAGGTGGTGCAATAATCATAGTTGGTGTGATTTTAATTGTATTTACAAAAAACAAAAAAGAAGAGGAAATAAAATGAAAATTGGATTTATCGGTTTAGGTAATGTTGGAGGAAAACTTGCGGGAAGTTTATTAAGAAATAACTTTGATCTTACAGTAAGAGATTTAGATGAAAATTTAACAAATTCCTTGAAAGACTTAGGTGCTAAAGTTGCAAAATCTCCAAAAGAATTAGCTGAACAATCCGATTTAATCATTACCTCTCTTCCTTCTCCTGAGGTTTCTGCAGAAGTTATGGAAAGTGAAGATGGAATTCTAAATGGTTTATCAGAAGATAAAATTTGGCTAGAAATGAGTACTACAGACGAAAATGAAGTTAAAAGACTTGGGAAAAAAGTAATGGAAAAAAAAGCTATTCCTTTGGATGGACCTGTGAGTGGTGGATGTCATAGAGCAGCAACAGGTAATATTGCTATATTCGTTGGTGGAGAAAGAACAGCATTTGAAAAAATTTTACCTGCATTAACTGTTATGGGGAGAAAAATATTGCACACTGGTGAGCTTGGCACAGCAAGTGTATTAAAAGTAATTACAAATTATCTAGCATCTGCACACTTAGTTGCATTAGGTGAGGCTTGGACTGTAGCAAAAAAATCTAATTTAGATTTAACAAAAACTTATAAAGGGATTGCTATTTCCTCTGGTAATTCATTTGTGCATGAAACTGAAAGTCAGGTTATATTAAATGGATCTTATAATATAAATTTTACAATGGATTTGGTTTTAAAAGACACAAGTCTATTTGATAATCTTGCAAAAAAACTAAATGCTCCTTTAGAAATTTCTCCACAAATAGTTGAAATTTTCAAAGATGGTCAAAAAAAATATGGTTCTAGAGCTTGGTCATCAATGATTGTGAAAAGGATGGAGGATTTAAATAATATTAATTTTAGAGCCAATGGTTTTCCTGATGAGTTAGTTGATAGTGAACCTGAGGAAAAAGGATATGAAATTTAATTAATATGTTAAGATAAAAAATGTTAGATAAAAGAAAATTTTATATAAATGGTCAGTGGGTTGATCCAATTAAAAAAAATGATTTTGAC
>CACMYF010000032.1 GCA_902617805.1 uncultured Pelagibacteraceae bacterium | reverse complement strand
AAAAACAAATAATCAAAGTAAAATCTTTAAAAATAACCAACAGTTTAAAGTTGGAAGATATCATTCATTAAAATTAAAGGAGCCATTTAAATCTAATTCTATTAAAATAACTATGAGATGTAGTAAAACAAAAATACCAATGGGTCTTGAGGATAATCAAAATAAAATATATGGATTTCAATTTCATCCAGAATCTTTTTTAACAGAAAATGGCAACACTCTTATTAAAAAAATCTTATCAGCTTAGTAACCTTAAAGAAGTTAATTTCAATGATCTTTGGGGGTCTAGAGGTGTATTCACTACAATGCGAATGGTTGGCAAATCTCCTAAGTTAATACTTTTAAAGCCTCATATAGAGAACTTAATTAAATCTACAAAAAAATATGGAATAAGAAAAAAAAATTTAAAAAGCATTATTAAAGATTTAATTGACAAAAACACTCTATACAAAGGTCCTGATAATTTATTTCGTATAGCGTTAAATAAAAAACTGATATCAATCTCAATTAGAAAAAGACCAAAACCAAAAAATAATTTTAATCTTTTATTATTTAAATATAAACGAGTAGAACCAAATTATAAAAATCTTTATTATAAAAAAATATTAGCAAAATTAAGCAAAGTTGACACAACTAAATTTGATATTGCCCTAGTCGCAAATGATAAAATTTTAGAAACTGGTACTTCAAATTTAGTTTTTGTAAAAAATGGAAAGATTTTTTCGCCTAAAAAAAATTGTTATTTTGGAAACACACTTAAATTTATAAGTAAGAAAATTAAAATTAATTTTAAAGACATTTTTATTAAATCACTTGATGATTATGATGAAATAATTCTTATTGGATCTGGTAAAGGGGTAACTTCAGTATCAAAAATAAACGATCTTAAATGGAAGAGAAGAAAGACTGGTTGCTACACTAAGTTAAATAAAATATATAACTCTCTTGTTTAAATATGAAAGATCCAAACAATCCTTGTATATTTTGTAAAATCAGAAAAGAAGAGCTTCAGTTTGAAAACCAATTGGCTTATTCATCTGCAGATAGCTACCCTGTATCAGAATTTCATAGTCTTATCGTACCTAAAAGACATGTAGAAACATATTTTGAGCTTACTAAAGATGAAATTCAGGCATGTAATGAGTTAATCTTAAAAACTAAAGAAAAAATTTTAAAACAAGATTCTAGTGTTCAAGGTTTCAATATAGGCACAAATGCGGGAAAATCTGCAGGCCAATCAATTATGCATTGTCATATTCATCTAATTCCCAGAAGAGAAGGGGATGTAGAGAATCCTCAAGGTGGTGTTAGGTCTGTGATCCCAAAAAAACAACATTACAAAAGAAAGTAATTATTTTTTTAATTGTTATTAAAGACAAATTTATCAATAGTTTTTGTTGATATGATGAGTTATCTAGACTAGAAAACTTTAAAATTATTTAAAATAATTATACATAAGGGTAAAATGCTTGAATCAAATCCATTTTCGTTATTATCAGAGGTAGTTCCTACTGTTGTTATGCAAGGTTTTATAATTGCAATGGTTCTTTTAATTGCTTTTGGAACAATTATTCAGATGATACACCACAAAAATTTAACTTATTTCTTTAACAATGCAAAAAAAGCAAAATTGCAGGCAACAAGAGAGGTTGGAGCTGCTGAGAAGGCAAAAATTATTGCTAAGACTACTGTTTATGACATTGGAACAACCTCAGAATTAGGTTTTGGAAAAAGAAGATTAGCACATGTTCTTGGCATGTATGGAACTATAATCTTTTGGATTGCTTCAGGAATGTTAGTGTTTTGTTATACAGGTGCAGACAAAACTTCTTCTACATTTTGGTCAATGCTATGGCATGTAGGCGCAATACTTACATGTGTTGGTGGATTTTGGTTTTGGTTTTTTTTAAGAGTAGATGTTTCTGCGGAAGCACACCCTTGGTATAGAATTATTAAAGCTGATTTGTTTGTTCTAGCATTATTAGCATGTTCAACTTTTGGACTAGCTTGGTCTTATACTCAATTTAATGGTCAAGTAGGTTTGTCATTCTTATTTTTTGCATTGTTTGTAGTTTCAAATTTAGTTTTATTTGGTGGAGTTTATTGGTCAAAATTTGCTCACATGTTCTATAAGCCTGGTGCAGCAATACAGAAAAATTTGGCTGAAGCAGACGGTTCTAGAGATAATTTACCACCTCCAGCAGATGCGCCTGAGCAATTTGGCCTAGGAATAAAAAGAGAAGAGCCAAAACATTATTAATATGATAACAAAAAAGGAAAGAAAATAAATTATGTCAACTTTTGTATATATGACTAGATGTGATGGATGTGGTCACTGCGTAGATATTTGTCCATCTGATATAATGCACATTGATGAAAATATAAGACGTGCAAAAAACATAGAACCAAATTTTTGTTGGGAATGTTATTCATGTGTAAAAGCATGCCCAAATCATGCAATTGACGTAAGAGGTTATGCAGATTTTGCTCCAATGGGACATAGCGTTAGAGTAAGACGTGAGGAGGAAAAAGGAACTATTTCTTGGAAAATAAAATTTAGAAATGGAACAACAAAAGACTTTGTATCCCCAATAACAACAAAACCATGGGGAAAATTTATTCCTAAACTTGCAGATGGTGAAAAAATAAAACAAGGAGAATTAAATTCACAAAGACTTTACACTGAACCCGAAGGATTAAATATCGATGGCGAACTTCCCGCAGTTCCAAAAGAATCTTTTAAAAAAGGAGTTTATTACTGATGGCTAAGCACAAAACACAATACGAAGACTGTGATGTACTAGTTGTTGGTGGTGGTATGGCTGGTACTGGTGCAACTTTCGAAGCAAGGCACTGGGGCAGAGATATGAAAATTGTTTGCGTTGAAAAAGCAAACATTGACAGAAGTGGGGCAGTAGCTCAAGGTCTTTACGCAATTAACTGTTATATGGGTATGCAGTGGGGTGAAAATCAACCTGAAGATCATGTCAGATACGCAAGAAATGATTTAATGGGAATGGTTAGAGAAGATTTAGGATATGACATGGCTCGTCATGTAGACTCAACCGTTCACATGTTTGATGAGTGGGGTCTTCCTATGATGAAAAATGAGGAGACTGGAAGATATTTAAGAGAAGGTAAGTGGCAGATAATGATCCACGGTGAAAGTTATAAGCCAATTGTTGCAGAGGCAGCAAAAAAATCTGC
Organism: uncultured Pelagibacteraceae bacterium; assembly: GCA_902617805.1. GTDB lineage: Bacteria > Pseudomonadota > Alphaproteobacteria > Pelagibacterales > Pelagibacteraceae > Pelagibacter. The sequence continues at coordinate 2,588 of CACMYF010000032.1, read as the reverse complement.
AGACAAAATTTACAATAGAATTATGATTACTCATCTTTTAATGGATGAGACCCAAGATAATAGAGTAGGTGGAGCTGTTGGATTTAATATGAGAACAGGTGATTTCCATGTATTTAGAGCGAAAGCTGTAATTGTTGCAGCGGGAGGAGCTTCACACATATTTAAGCCTAGAGCTGTCGGAGAAGGCATGGGAAGAACTTGGTATGCTCCATGGAGCAATGGTTCAGCATACGCATTACCGATTGCAGCTGGTGCCAAGATGACACAAATGGAAAATAGAATTGTGTTATGTAGATTTAAAGATGGATATGGACCTGTTGGCGCATATTTCTTACATTTAAAAACGTATACACAAAATGCAAACGGTGAAAACTATGAGAAGAAATGGTACGACCAGACTAAAGAATTAGTTGGTGAATATATAGATCACCATCCAACACCCACGTGTTTAAGAAACCATGCTTTTATTCAAGAAACAATGGCAGGTGGTGGACCAATCCATATGGTTACTACTGAGGCCTTTCAAGATCCACATTTAGAAACTGTTGGCTGGGAAAATTTTTTAGGAATGACTGTAGGTCAAGCTGTTGTTTGGGCATCTCAAAATATTGATCCAAAATATACAAATCCTGAATTAACAACTTCAGAACCCTACGTTATGGGTTCTCATGCTACATGTTCTGGAGCTTGGGTAAGTGGACCAGAAGATTTGTCTCCACCAGAGTATTTCTGGGGTTATAACAGAATGTTAACAATTGATGGATTATTTGGAGCAGGGGATACTGTAGGTGGAAGTGCTCATAAATTTTCGTCAGGCTCATTTACCGAGGGTAGATTGGCAGCAAAAGCAGCTGTAAAATACATTGAAGACAAAAAAGCTGAAGGTTTAAAGGTATCGGATGAACAATGTGAAGATTTTAAAGCTAAAGTTTACAAACCTTTAGAAAACTACACAGTTGCACAAAATGAGATTACTGGAGGAACAGTATCTCCAAGCTATATCTCACCTATTCAAGGATTACAACGTTTACAAAGAATAATGGATGAATATGTGGGTGGAATAGCTACAAACTATATGACTAATGCTAATATGCTAAAAAGAGGATTAGAATTGTTAGCTTGGCTTGAGGAAGATCTTGAAAACGTGGGAGCTGAGGATTATCACCAGCTTATGAGGGCATGGGAGCTTAAACACAGAGCTTTGACATCTCAGTGCGTAACAGAACATACTATGTTTAGAGAAGAAACAAGATGGCCTGGATATTATTATAGAGGCGATCATATGAAACTTGATGACGATAATTGGCATTGTTTAACAGTTTCGAGAAGAGATCCTAAGACTGGCAAGTTTAGTATGGAGAAAGTTCCTGTCTACCATATAGTGGATGAGAACGAGAAGAAAAAAGCTTCTTAATAAACTTCTCAAATAAATTTTATGGATATTCTATCTAAAACTGACGATGAGATATATGAATTAGCCAAACCGATTTGGTATAATTTGGTTAAATCATCTAATCTCAAAGATTATGGTGGTTTCACTAAAGATTTTTCTACTCAAATGCTTTTTGGTGCTAACGAGGTAGAGCTTGGTAAGCAGTGGGCTAATAACAAGCTAATTACTAATCTTAAAGAAACTTTTGAACCGTTTGGATGCCTTAGAAGAGGAGACCATATAACTATTCTAATTAAACAGACTAATAAAGAGATCCCAGGAGAGTTCCTTGGAAGATTGGTTTTAGGAGTTGAGGACGATACAATTAAAGTTTTTGGGGCTACCATCTACTAGACAAAAAAAGTAGCTTAATAATAAATATTTGTTTGACAAATTTCGTTGTGGGTGTATTGACGAATTAAATGTTACTTTCTAACGTAAAAATTATAAACAAACTCTCAAGTTTTAAAACTACATTTATTAAAGCAGGAATTATAGCAAGCTTAACAGCTTACTGGGGAGTGATTTTAGTTGGAACTTTTATCACTTTTAACTAAGTTGTTTTTTAACAACTTTTAAATTTTTTATGGAAGTATTTTTACCGATAGCTCAAGTTTTTGTTAACCCTATCGAGATACTTTTATTAAGTGCTATTGTTGGAGTGCTTTCAGGTTTATTTGGAGTTGGTGGAGGATTTTTGATGACACCTTTTCTAATTTTTTTGGGAATACCTCCTGCATACGCAGTTGCTAATGAAGCAAACAATATTTTAGCTACTTCAGTTTCTGGATCTACCACGCATTATTTGAAAAACACTTTAGATTATAAGATGGGTTCAATGATCGTGATTGGAGGTGTAATTGGAACTTCTTTGGGAATTTACACTTTTACTTATTTTAAAGGTATTGGGAAAATTGATACAGTTATCTCTCTGGCATATATGTATATATTAGCAATAATCGGAACTTTGATGTTGGTTGAAAGTTTGGGTGAAATAGATAAAGCAAAAAGAAACGTTGTAGTTAAAAAAAAATTACATGTTCATTATTGGATACATGGTCTTCCATTAAGAATGAGATTTCCAAAGTCAAAATTATATGAGAGTATTTTTACTCCAATATTAATTGGTCTATTAGTTGGTTTTATTGCAGCTATA
>CACMYF010000031.1 GCA_902617805.1 uncultured Pelagibacteraceae bacterium | reverse complement strand
ATAATTTTCATGGTCAAGTTTTAGCAGAACTTGGGGTGGTTTCTTATTTAATATTTTTTTCAACTTTTATATTTTTATTAATTAAATCAATTAAAATTTTCTTTTTCGAAAAATTCAATAGCTTGGAGGTAGAATTAAAAAATTATATTTATATAATTATTTTTTTAAATTTTTTGCCAATTCCGTCTGGAGATTTTTTTAACAACTGGCTAAATATTATTATTTATTTGCCAATCGGATTTTTATTATTTTTAAATGAAAAAAAAATATAATTTTATAGTAATAAATTTTTTCCGTATAACAAACCCTTATTCTGGAGCATCAGAGATTTCATACAATTTTTTTAAAAATATACCCTCTAAAAATAAAAAATTAATTCAACTTTCAAATATAAAACAAAAAGAAAATAAAATTGAAACAATTATAGCAAGATCAAAATTTGAAAAGATCTTTAGAATTTTTGAAATGGCAAAATTGACTAAACAGTATTTTAAAAATAAAAAATATCCAGTAATTATAATTGAGGGTGCTAGCTGGGTTGGTTATACTTTCCTATTTTATTTTATTTTAAAAAGGAAATTAAAAAATTCTAAATTTATTTATCACTCACATAATATTGAATATTTATTGAGAAAACAAAAGAATAATTACTTTATATCTATCTTAACTAAATATTTTGAAAATTATATTGCTAAAAAATTTGATGTTTTTACTTGCGTTTCTAATGATGATAAAAAAAAAATAAAAGAAATTTACAATATAAAATCAGTATTATTATCTAATGGTATAAATATTCCAAATATAAGGAAAATTAAGGAAAAAAAACTTAAATCTAATTATATATTTTTTTGTGGGTCTATAGAATATTTACCAAATAAAGAAGCTCTTGATATTTTAATAAACAAAATCATGCCATTAGTAATTAAAAAGAACCCAAAAATTAAACTTGTTATATCCGGAAACAAAAAGATACCCTATAAACACAATAATTTAATTAATGTTGGCTTTGTATCTAAAATAAAATTTTACAGTTATTTAAAAGGTGCTTCATTATTTGTTAATCCAATGAATACTGCTTTCGGTTCTCAAGTAAAAATGATTTCCGCACTTGTGTTTGGTAAAACTATAATCGCAAGTAAAAAGGCTACTTTAGGTTTGGATATAAAAAATAAGTTTAATAAAATATTTGTTGCTAGTGACCATAAAGAATTTGCAAGACTAATTTTAAAAAACATTTACTCAAAAAAAACAAATACGAAAAATAGTAACTTTTATCTTAATAAATATTCCTTTGAAAATATTACTAAAAATTTTATAAATAAAATTTAATCTATTTTAATAAATTTTGTTTTATTAAAATATCTTAAAAATAGCTTTAAAAAAAAACCATATCCTGTAACAAATAATCTTTTTAATCTAAACCAAGTGTTGGTTCTTAATCTCCATATCCATTCTAAATTCATATTTTCAATACTTTCTGGAACAATTTTTTCTTCTCCAGAAACCATCGACATTCCTCCACCCATACACAAGATAAATATTTTTTTATTTGGATTTTGCTCTAATATTTTGGTTGCCAGTACTTCTTGCTTGGGAGTAGCAATATTCATTACAACTAAAGAATCATCATCTATTTCTATTTTTTTATATCTTATTATTTCAGATAGTGATTTAAAAAAGGGGATATTTATAAAATTAACATCATGATTAAATTTTTTTTTTAAATAATATAATTGAGCGTCACTTTCTTTGCCGCATAAATATATTTTTTTAATATTTTCATTTAATTTTAAATCATTGATTACTTTTCTACCTGGTACTTTATTGAATACATTTATGATAAACTTGGCGCAATATCCATCTATCCAGAAAATAAACTTACTACGATTGAAATAAAATAAATTAATATTAGATAGTGATGCCATATTTAAAGCAGACAAAATAAATGACTCTTTAAAATCTAAATTTTGAATATTATTGATATATTTAAAATTTATATCCTTTGGATTTATAAAAGATATTTTGAATGTTTTTATAATCCAAAATATTGATAAATTTATTGTATATAAAGTTGATAATATTAAATTTTTATTTTCATATAAAAAATAAACCTTAAATGCATTGATAAACTTTAAAATAATTCCAGCCGATAAAGATGATTTCCTATCTCTATAAATTGAAACTTCTTTACTGTCTCCAAAAAGTGTTTTGGTATCTTTTATAATGCTAAGCCAACAAACATAGTCTTCTTTTGTCGAAATATTTTTAAATAAATGTTTTTTAATCAATTCTGATTTAACAAGGACTGTAGATGTACCAACATCACAAGATTTAATTAACTGATTATAATTTATAGTTTTAGAAATAAATTTTCCAACAAAACTATCATTATCATTTATAATAGAATAGGATCCGTGTATAAAATCAAGTTTATATTTTTTAATTAAATTAATTTGATGTTCTAATTTATGTGGTAACCACAAATCATCGGAATCTAAAAAAGCAATATATTCTCCATTTGATTTTTTAATTCCTAAATTTCTTGCAGCACTTACACCTTGGTTTTCTTGAGTAAATATTTTAATTTTATCAGGATACTTAAGTTGAATTTTATTTAATTTTTCATCATAAATCTTATCACTTCCATCGTTAATTATTAAAATTTCAATCTTTGAATAAGTTTGAGACAATGCTGAATTTATGCAGCTGTCAAAATAATATTCTTCATTGTAAAATGGAATTATAACTGAAACTAATTCTCTTTTTGTATTCTCCATTTATTACTTTTTATGATACTCAGAATTAACATATTCAAATAATCTTGCCATACCCTCTTCGGTAGATATTTTTGGTGACCAATTTAAAACTTTTTTAATAAGAGTGTTATCGCTTGATCTTGAATTGACACCTTTTGGTTTTGACCTATCATAATTTCTTTTAACCTTATGACCTGTAATTTTTTCAAGTATAGACACTAACTCATTAATTGTTACATGTTTGTTGTTTCCGATGTTAATTGGATTCCTATAGTTACTCTTAAACAACAAATTTGTACCTCTTATACAATCATCAATATATAAAAAACTTCTAATTTGTTTTCCATTTCCCCAGATTTCTATTTGATTTTTTTTTTTATGAATGGATTCTACAAATTTTCTTGCTAATGCTGCGGGTGCTTTTTCTCTTCCATCTTTCCAACTTCCATACTCACCATAAACATTGTGGTATCTAGCTATCCTTGTTTCCAATCCAAAATCCTCATAAAAATGTCTACACATTCTTTCATTAAATAATTTCTCCCATCCATATCCATCCTCTGGGTCTGCAGGATATGCATCAGTTTCTTTTAATTGAGGTTTTATATAATCTTTTTGTCTATATGATGGATAAACACAAGCTGATGAAGAATAGAAAAATTTTTTTATTTTATATTTTTTCGCTGATTGCAAAAGGTTAATGTTAATTACAGATGAAAGCATGCATAAAGCTTTATTATTTTCAATAAATCCCATTCCGCCCATGTCGCAGGCTAAATTAAATATATAATCTAAACCCTTAACTATCCTATCGCATACCACAGGATCTCGACAATCGGCACGGATATTTTTATTATTTGAGTTAATCTGAAACCAAGATTTTTTATTTTTTACATCAACAGATATAATTTGATAGCCCTTTTTTTGATAAAAATTTGCAAGATGTCCACCAATAAAACCTCCACCGCCTGTGATTAGTATTTTTTTTTTCATTCCTACCTTTATAGTATAAATTATATGTATGTTTAATAATATTTTTCAAATAATTAAGAAAAATTACTCATTTATATTTTTGTTAGTACTTTTTTGGGTATCGATTAATACGGGATCTAAATATTTAAATATTAATCAAATTACTGAATTTAATTTGAGTTATTACTTTAACTTGTTGAGAGCTATTTTGCCTTATTTTATACTTTTATATTTTATTTTTAATTTTAATAAATTTTTTAAAAAATTAGATTTTAAAAATCACTTAATTTTTTTATGTTTTTTATTGTATGGAATTATTCAACTGTTAGGTTTAATTTATTCTTCTAATAATTATAACGAACATTACTGGGTAGTTTGTTTATTATCTCTAATTATATTTTATAAGAACACTTTAAGTAGAAAAAATACAGATGTAGTAAATATAATTTTTATATCAAATATTTTATTTATTTTTATTATTTTTTTAATATTTTCTTTAATTATATTAAAAGAAAATTTTTTTTCATATAACCTATTATATCACAGTAAGGCATTTACATTTGAATTGGTGGGAGAAAAATTTCCAAGATCATCTGGGATATCTAGAATGGCATTAATATTATTTTTTTTTCTTACTTGTTTATATTTTTCAAAAATATTTAAAAGAAAAATAAATTATTTAATTCTGTTTATAATTAGTTTTATAATATTTATAGTTCTACTTCTGCAATCAAGAACTACGATTATATTTTTACCTATTTCATTAATTGCTATCTATTTGTTCTTTAAGTTTGATGGATATAAGGATCAAGTAAAATTTACTATATTTGCAATAATCTTACCTATTTTATTATTTTTTATTTATCCAATATCAAAAAATTATATTATTGAAAAATATGAAATTAAAACAGAAAGTATGGTTGAAGATGACGACAAAGTTAATTTTTTAAGAAACGATTTCGTCCTTGATGTCAAAGATGATAAATATTCAGATACTCCTAACAACTTTAATTTAACTAGCTTCTCAAATAATAGAGTAGATGCTTGGAAATACTTATTACAAATTTTTTTCTATGGTGAATTAAATGAAGAAATGAAAAACAAGGTCAGGAAAAGCAATTTTGTGCCTCCAAATGAAAAATTAAAGGGTAATTTAAAATACTTTATAGGATTGGGACCTCAATCTGACAGATATTTAATGGAATTAGAAAAGTTGACAGATAATTTAGCTAAATCAAATTTAGGTCCATTTGGTTCTCATGCATCAAATGCTTTTGTTTACTCTTTGATATGTGGGGGTATTTTTAGTTTTAGTCTTTTTCTAATTATAAATTTAGTTTTAATTTTTAAAATATGGAAGACTGTAAAAAAACTTAATAAATTAAATTTAAATAAAAACTATATTTTAATCAGCTGTATTTTTATAATTTTATTTTTGATGTTCAGAGGTTTGATTGAGAATTCTTATGGTGTATTTGGAGTTGATTTAATATTACTTCTTTCAGCGTACACAGTTTTAGAAAAAAATTATAAAAAAAATTATGGATAAAAAACAAATATTCATTTGGTGTTGTGATTTGAGCGATAGAACAGGGGAAGGAGTAATAGCTAATAAATTTATAAATGATTTGAAAACATTTAATAAAAATTTAAAAATTAATTTAAATCAACCATCAAAAAAAAATAATATTATAATTCAAAGGTTTCTAAATCCTCTTTTAGGAATAATTTATCTTTGGAAAATTTATTTTATAAAAAAAAAAAAAATAATTTGTTATGTAAACTATTTACCACTTTGGAATTTTTTATTATTCTTTATGCTTCCACCTAACACTTTATTGGGTCCTGTAACTGGTGGCAGTTTGTATAATAAAAAATCACTGATCAATTATATTTTAAGAAAGTATATTTTGGATATATTTAACTATATTAGCATCTTAATAATTAATTTTAGATACAAAAAACTATTATTTTCAACAGATCTTCTAAAGAAAAAAATAAATAATAATGAGCATTATTTTAATTATGTACTAAAAGATTTAAAGATTAAAAAAAAAAATATCAAAAAAAAA
>CACMYF010000030.1 GCA_902617805.1 uncultured Pelagibacteraceae bacterium | reverse complement strand
GCAGATATTTTAGCCTTTTATAACAATTCACAAAATATAAAATTTACAATTAAAACAAATGATCAAGGTGAAAAAATTACTACTCTTTTTTCATCTAAGGCAAAACCCTTAGTAGATAGATATAAATTCATTAAAGGATTTAGAGATGGTAGAGATGGATATTTAGACTTTTACTCTATGAAAAAAGACGGAGTTTCAACTTCTAAATTAGTAATTGATAATTTCAAAGTTAAAGAAATTCCAGCTTTAGCCAAGTTGTTGGCTCTTGCATCTCTTCAGGGAATAGCAGACTTACTTACAGGAGAAGGGATTAGATTTACAGATTTTGAAATGAATTTTACTAATCAATATAAACTAATGAAAATTCAAGAATTATATGCAATTGGTCCAGCAATATCTATTTTATTGGAAGGATACATTGAGGAGGATAAATTAATCAGTTTAAGAGGAACCTTGGTTCCAGCGACAACAATTAATAGATCTATTGCCTCAATACCTTTACTTGGAGATCTATTGATTGGAAAGAAAGTGGGAGATGGTGTTTTTGGAGTAAGCTTTAAAATTAAAGGACCTCCTAAAAATTTAGAAACTACGGTAAATCCTATAAAAACTTTAACACCCAGGTTTATTACTAGAACTTTAGAGAAAATAAAAAATTAATTTAATTCTATTTTAATATGTCTTTTTTTTCCAAGAGAAAGTTTAAGATAATTATCTTTAAATAAATTTTTATTGATTTCAAATTTTTCATCTGAAATAACATCGTCGTTTATTTTTACCGCATTCCCTTTTATAAGTCTTCTGATTTCACTTTTTGAGTTTTCTAGTTTAGATAATAAAACAAGTTCTACTATATTTATTTTTTCTTCTATTTTATTTGATTGAATATTAACTTTAGGTAAGTTCGAACCCAGCATGTTTCCAGAGAAAGCTTCTTTTGCTGCTTGCTCAGAATTTTTAGCTGCTTCCTTTCCATGTAACATTTCTGTGGTTTTATTAGCAAGAAGTATTTTTAATTCATTTATATCTTTATCTTTAATGGTTTCTATTTCCTTAATTTCAATTTCAGTAAACATTTTTAAAAATTTAATTACGTCTCTATCATCTACGTTTCTCCAAAATTGCCAATAATCATAAGCAGATAAGTATTTTTCATCTAACCAAATAGCCCCACTTTCAGTTTTTCCCATTTTAGCACCAGTTGCTAGTGTAATTAATGGAGTTGTTAAACCAAAGGTTTGATTATTAGAATATCTTTTAATTAGCTCAACACCATTAACAATGTTTCCCCATTGATCTGAACCTCCGATTTGTAAGACACAATTTTCTTTCTTATTTAATTCAAGAAAATCATATGCTTGTAAAATCATATAATTAAACTCCATATAGCTCAGAGATTGTTCTCTATCTAATCTTAGTTTAACACTATCAAATGTTAGCATTCTATTTATCGTGAAATGTTTTCCGATATCTCTCAAAAATGAAATATAATTTAAATTTTTAAGCCAAGTATAATTGTTTACAAATATTGGCTTTGTATTTGGATCATCATTATCTAAAAATTTTCTTAAAATATTTTTGATATTTTTAATATTTTTTTCAATCTCATCTTCACTTAATATTTTTCTAGTTTTATCTTTACCAGATGGATCCCCAATTCTTGTAGTTCCTCCCCCAAGTAAAACTATTGGTCGATGTCCATTTTTTTGAAGTAGTCGTAAACACATTATTTGCAGTAAGCTGCCCACATGTAAACTTTCAGCTGTACAATCAAAACCTATGTAACCTTTTATCTTTTCTTCATCTAATTGTTTAGATAGCTCATCTTCACTTGTGCATTGATAATAAAAGCCTCTATCTTTAAATTCTTTTAAAAATTTATTCATAAGTTTATAGTTACAATATACAAATTTTTTTTAAAAAACATATCAATGAAAAAAAAATTATATACTGCAATTGGACTAATGAGTGGAACATCTATGGATGGTATTGATTTGTCTATAATTAGTTCAGATGGATACGATGATTTTTCAAACATTTTAGATGATTATTATGAGTATGATAAAATTCTTCAGGATCAGTTAGTTCGACTAAGAGATTTAGTTTTAACAAAGAAAGATCTTTTACAAAATTCAGAAAAATTAAGAGAATTAGAGCGTAATTTAACTCTTTTTCATGCCGATGCAGTTAATCAATCATTAAAAAAATATAGAGATCCGATTGATTTGATAGGTTTTCATGGTCAAACAATTTTTCATAACCCAAATGAGAAAATTACCAATCAATTAGGAGATGGGAAATTGTTATCTCAAATGGTCAAAAAAAAAGTCATTTATGATTTTAGACAAGCGGATATTCAAAATAATGGCCAAGGTGCACCTTTAACTCCAATTTTTCATCATATTTTATCAAAAAAAATTAATCAAAATTTTAATATTAATTTTCCAATAGGTTTCTTAAATATTGGTGGTATCGCAAATGTTACAAAAGTTATTAACGACTCAGAGAATTTTCAAAATAATCTTTCTGCTTTTGATATAGGCCCTGGTAGTTGTTTAATTGATGAATGGGTAAGAAATAATTCTAATAAAAAATTCGATAAAAATGGTGAACTATCTAAAGTAGGGAAAGTTGATCAATTAATTTTAAATCAAGCAATAGATAATTTTAAAATAAATTCTTACTCCCAGTCATTGGATATAAAAAATTTTGATGTATCTTTTGCAAGAGGTTTATCTTTAGAAGATGGATGTGCTACTATAACAGACTTTACAGCATATTTAATTGCTGAAGGGTTAAAATATATTAGTCAAAAAAATAGTATTACAATTTTACTCTGTGGTGGAGGTAGAAAAAATAGTAATTTAATTAATCGTATAAAAAATTACATATCAAATGAAAATTATATTAATTTGGAAAGTATAGATAATTATAATTTAAATGGCGATTATATTGAATCCCAGGCATTTGGATTTTTAGCTATAAGGTCTTTTTTGAATTTACCAATTTCTTTTAACACAACAACTGGATGTAAAGAATTTACGGTGGGTGGAAAATTGGTAGAAAATTTTTAATATAGTGCTGTTTCTTTTTTAATATATTTATCAAGATGTTTAATTAAAGATTCACTTGTTTTTGAAAAAAAGTGATTAGCCTCTGATATTGCATTAAATTCTACTTTAATACCTTTTTGTGCACTTAATCTTTTGTCAAGTTCAGTAATATATTCTACTGGTACCAATTCATCTTTTTTACCATAAGCAACTAAACCAGAAGTTGGACATGGAGATAAAAAAGAAAAATCATAAACATTTGGTTGAGGTGAAATTGCTATAAACCTGTTTATTTCTGGTCTTCTCATTAATAATTGCATTGCAATCAAAGATCCAAATGAAAATCCAGATACCCAACATTGAGAATTATCAAAATTTTCTCTTTCCAACCAATCTAAAGCAGCCGCTGCATCAGCAAGTTCGCCTTGACCATTATCAAATTCCCCATCACTTTTGCCAACACCCCTGAAATTTACTCTGCAAACAGAAAAATCGTTATCCATAAATGTATGAAAAGTATCTACTACTACTTTATTATTCATAGTTCCTCCATATTGTGGATGGGGCTGTAACACTAAAGCAATTGGTGAAGTATTTTTTTTACTTTTATAATATTTAGCCTCAAGTCTTCCCGCAGGACCAGGTATAAATATTTCTAAAATTTTGTTATCCATAAGCGATATTGATTATTATTCTCAAAAAAAATGTACGTTTATCATAAGTCAGCGACAATATGTTAGTTTTTTTTTACACTCTAAACTTGACCATTTTAGTCAAGTATGTATAAAAACCCACAATTTAAGGGTAAAAATGAAACTTACATCAAAAGGTAGATATGCTGTTATGGCATTGGTGGATTTAGCTAGGTTTGACAATATCAATCCAGTTTCACTAAGAGACATATCTTTAAGGCAAGGCATATCTTTAGATTATCTAGAACAAATTTTTTCTAAATTAAAAAAAAACGAAATTGTAAAAAGTATTAGAGGAACTCAAGGAGGATATGTTCTAAATAAAAACCCGAACGATATTAAATTAACAAATATCTTTCATGCAGTTGATGAAAAAGTAAAAACTGTTCAATGTAAAAAAGAATCTAAAAAAGGATGCAACGGCAAAGCTACAAAGTGTATTACTCATAATTTATGGGACGAATTAGAGATACATATAAACACATTCTTTGAAAATAAAAGCCTAAAAGATTTATTAAACAACAACAGAGAACCAAGAGTTTAGAATGGACAACAGACAAAAAGAAATAAATAATTTAAAAGACTACAAATATGGTTTTTCTACGGATATAGAAAATATTCAAGCCCCAAAAGGTTTGAATGAAGATGTTATTAAATTTATTTCTAATATAAAAAAAGAACCTGCATGGATGCTTAAATTCAGACTAAAAGCTTTTGAAAGATTTAAGGTATTAAAAGAACCTGATTGGCAGAAACCTAAATTTCCAAAAATAGATTATCAGGATTTATATTATTACTCTGCTCCTAAAAGTATGCAAGATAAGCCAAAAAGTTTAGATGAACTGGATCCTAAACTTTTAGAAACTTATAAAAAACTTGGAATTCCTTTACAAGAACAAGCGAGATTAAATGGAATAGCTGTTGATGCTGTATTTGATTCAGTTTCTGTAGCTACTACCTTTAAAGATGAATTGACTAAACAAGGAATAATATTTTGCCCTATATCAGAGGCAATTCAAAATCACCCTGAATTAGTCAAAAAATATTTAGGATCTGTAATTCCAACAAGTGATCATTTTTTTGCAACACTAAATTCAGCAGTTTTTACAGATGGTTCTTTTGTATACATTCCAGAGGGTGTTAGATGTCCAATGGAACTGTCAACTTATTTTAGAATTAATGCATCTAATACAGGTCAATTCGAAAGAACCTTAATTATTGCAGACAAAGGAAGTTATGTTAGTTACTTAGAGGGATGTACAGCTCCAATGAGAGATGAAAATCAATTACATGCCGCTAATGTAGAATTAATTGCACTTGATGATGCGGAAATAAAATATTCAACCGTACAAAATTGGTATCCAGGCGATAAAGATGGAAAAGGTGGAATTTATAATTTTGTAACAAAAAGAGGTTTGTGCAAAGGAAAAAATTCTAAAATTTCCTGGACACAAGTTGAAACAGGTTCCGCAATTACCTGGAAGTATCCTAGTTGTATTCTAAAAGGAGATAATTCTGTTGGTGAGTTTTATTCAATAGCTATTACTAACAACTACCAGAAAGCAGATACAGGTACTAAAATGATCCATTTAGGTAAAAATACTAAAAGTAAAATAATTTCGAAAGGAATATCAGCTGGTAGTTCAGATATGACTTATAGAGGTTTAGTTGATATTTCATCAAAAGCAAAAAATTCAACTAATTATACTCAGTGCGACTCTTTATTAATGGGTAACAAGTGTGGAGCTCACACTGTGCCTTATATAAAAAATAAAAATTCTGAGTCCAATATTGCTCATGAGGCAACCACATCTAAGATAAGTGAAGAGCAGTTACATTATTGCCAACAAAGAGGATTAAATCCAGAGGAGGCTGTTGGTTTGATTGTTAACGGTTTTTGTAAGGAAGTATTGCAACAACTGCCTATGGAATTTGCCGTAGAAGCTCAAAAACTTGTAGGTATTAGTTTGGAAGGAAGTGTAGGGTAATGCTTAAAATAAATAATCTAAATGCAACGATTGATAATAAGTCTATTTTAAATGGGCTATCATTAGATATAAATCCTGGTGAGGTTCATGCAATTATGGGTCCTAATGGCTCTGGAAAAAGTACATTATCCAACATTTTATCTGGAAAAAAAGGATATGAAGTTTCTGGGGAAGTTCTTTTTGAAGAAAAAGATTTATTTGAACTTGAAACAGAGGAAAGAGCACACA
>CACMYF010000029.1 GCA_902617805.1 uncultured Pelagibacteraceae bacterium | reverse complement strand
CTTCACATTCTGTAGGTAAAAGTTTAGTAAGTCTTGTAACTGGTTATGCTATGTGTGGTGGTTATATTAATCATACAGTTTTTGATAGAATAGATTACCCGACTGTTAAAGGAACCTTATATGAAAATCAAAAGTTAATACATTTACTTAACATGCAAGCAGGTGATGACGAAATAATTGGTGATAGAATTGGTATTTGGGATAGTAAAATAACTAAAAATAAAAAAAGTATTAATACTATACCTATCAAAACTGCTATGAAAAGATATTTTAAAGGTGTTGATGGTTTAGAACCTGGTAAGTATTTCAACTATAGTGCTATGACAACCAATGTTATCATGAACTATGTTATTTACAAAACTGATGATGACTGGAATAAGTTATTACATAAGATATTTGTAGAAGACGCTAAAGTAGCAAAAAGAGTTTATTTTCATAAAACTTTAAGAAAAGATAAAACTGGTAATAGAAAATCTGGTGAATACGGAAGATATTCTTTCTATGCTGACAGATATGATTATTTAAGAATCGCCAACATGATTATGAATCATTGGAAAAATGATACTTGCGTTGGTAAGTATTTAAAAACAATGTATGAAAATAGAGTGGATAGACAAAAAGACGAGTACAGAGATAATGATGGTAACCATAAAGTTGCACAAACTTATGGTGGTCAGTTTCTATGGGATGCTATTGGTTTAGAGGACAGACCTATTTTAATGATGGACGGGTTTGCTGGACAACAAGTAGTGATTGATTTTGACAATAACAAAATAATTACCATTCATTCAACCGACAGACACTACGACTATTACAGTATAGTATATTCTGTTTTGCAAGATTAATTACTCTTTTGCAAATTAGATTAATTGCCAGGTGCAGGAGTAAACTTAGTTCAATTAATTACTGACATTGGATCAAGTCGTGTTTGAAACCAATTTACTCTAAAATCTAAATGTGGTCCTGTTGATCTTCCTGTTGATCCTACAGTTCCTATTACATCACCTTGATTAATTTGATCACCAACTGAGACTAAGACATTTTCTAGATGAGAATATATTGTTGATATCCCGTGACCATGGTCCATTATAACTGTGCCTCCGGTATAATATAAATCATCTTCAGCCATAGTAACGATACCTGAGCCAGATGATTTAATCATTGTTCCTTGTTTCGCTGCAATATCAATTCCATAGTGAGGCCATCTTGGTTTACCATTTAAAATTCTTTGACTACCATAAACACCGCTAATTATACCTTCAACTGGCATGATAAATTTTTCTTTAAAAAATTGCAGATCAGAATTTATTGCTCTTGCTTCTCCAATTGCATTATTTTCTTTTTTAATTCTTTTATAAACAGACTCAGGTGGGGTTACTTTACTTTCTGCCAAACCATCTATTCTTTGTATATTGTATTTTCTCTTTAAAACTTTTTTTGTGGTTATTGATTTTTTTCCGTTAATAATTTTTGTAAATATTAGATCGTATTTTTGATCTCGATCTATACCAAAAACGAAAAAACCATCTTTTGATACTTTAACCTCTTTTTTTCCAACCAATATTTTAGCATTAGGGTCAGTTTTACCTAATATAAAATGACCTTGTAGAAATTTACCTTGGAATTCTATAGCTTTTGCAGGTGATATAAAAATTAAAAAAACGAAAAAAAATCTATAAATTATTGAGCTGTCCATCCACCATCTATAATTATTGATGTTCCAGTTATCATTGAAGATGCTGATGATGCCAAAAAGCATACGGTTGTGGCAACATCACTTTCGGAAGCAGCTTTACCCATTGGGATATTTCCAAGGGCCAATTTTTTAAATTTTTTGTCTTTAAAAAAATTTTTAACCATAGGTGTTTCAACGAAAGTAGGTGCTACCGTATTAACTCTAATATTCTTTTTAGCTAATTCAACACTCATTCCCTTAGTTAATCCTTCAATTCCAAATTTAGTCATATTGTATACGTTTCTACCACTCATACCCACATGACCTAGTTGAGACGACATATTTATAATTGATCCAGGTCTTTTTTTATTTTTAAGCATTTTTTTAACAACAAGCTGTGCCACATTAAATGCTGCCTTTAGATTTAAATCTACTAGATAGTTCATACTTTTTTGTTTAATTTTTTCAAAAGGTTCTGGAATGTTAGTCCCAGCATTATTTACTAACACATCAATTATTTTAATTTTATCTAATTTTTGTTTTAAATCCTCATAGTTCATTACATCGCATGAAACTTTAATAATTTTACCTTTAATTTTTTTGACATCCTTTTCCAATTTATTTAAATCTGAAGTAGTTCTGCTTAGAGCTATTACCGTTGCTCCTGCTTCAGCTAGTGCAATTGAACAAGCTCTTCCCAATCCTTTACCTGCACCAGTAACTAAAGCGTATTTGTTTTTTAGATTTATTTTTTGAAGATACATTAAAAGAATATTATTTTAATATCTGTGTAAATCAACTCTACAGCTACTATTAATATTGCTAATAATCCAACCCAAGCAATCCATTTATATTTTTTAATCCATCCAGATATTAATGTTGCAGCAGTTGCCATTAAAACGATTGATAACACTAATCCAAATACAAGTAGTCCATAATGATCACCTGCTGCACCAGCAACACCCAAAACATTATCTAAACTCATTGTAAAATCCGCTAATAAAACAGTCCAAATTGCTTTTAGAAAACTTGAATTATCAACTTTTACATCTTCTTCAGTTTCTGAGCCTTTAATTACATCTACGTAAAGTTTGTAAACAATATAAAGTAATAACAATCCCCCAATTAATCTTAAACCGGTGATTTGCAGTAGATAAGCTGTAAGCAAAGTTAGTATAATTCTTAAAATTACAGCACCACCAATTCCCCAGAATATAACTTTTTTTCTTTGTTCGACTGGAAATTTAGATGCAACCATTCCAATTATAATGGCATTATCTCCAGCTAAAACTAAATCTATAAAAATTATTTGAGTTAATATTGCTATTTGTTCAGGTGTAAAAAATTCTGCAAACATTATTGTTGTAGTATCATGTCTGCACCTTTTTCTGCAATCATTATTGTTGGTGCATTTGTATTTCCTGACGTGATGTTTGGCATTATTGATGCGTCTATAACTCTTAAATTATTAACACCCTTTACTCTGAGCTTTTCATCAACCACTGACATTTCATCTTGCCCCATTTTACAAGTTCCAACTGGATGAAAAATAGTTTGTGCATAATTAGAGGCTTCTTCAACTAATTCCTCATCGTCATTTAAATGAATGCCAGGTCTGTATTCCTCTGGGGTATATTTTTTGAAAGTTTCAGATTCCATTATAATTTTTCTGGTTAATTTAAGTCCTTTAGCTGCAATCATCCTATCGTGATCAGTCGATAGATAGTTTTGTTTTATTTTTGCATAAGTTCTTGAGTCTTTATCAACAATGCTAACATGCCCTCTACTTGTTGGTCTGATATTTGAAACAGTAGGGGTGAATGCATGAAAATCATGATTTTTTGTTGCTCCCAAAGTATCCATACTCATAGGTTGAACATGCCATTGTAAGTCTGGTAGTTCTAAAGATGGATCGCTTTTAGCAAACATACAAAGTTGACTAGCACCCATAGTCATTGGGCCGCTTCTTTTAAAAACGTATTCAAGGCCAATCATTAAATTTCCAAATAAACTATTTATTTTTTTATTTAAGGATTTTAATCCATTAATTTTATAAATTGGTCTAAGCATTAAATGATCATGTAAGTTCTCTCCAACCCCATTTAAATTTTGCACCAAATTAATCCCAAGATTTTTTAATTTTTCAGGATTTCCTATACCAGAAACTTGTAAAATTTGAGGAGAGCCAATAGCTCCTGATGAAACAATAATTTCTTTATTTGCTTGTACTTTTTTTAATTCGTTTCCTTCCCAATACTCAACTTCCTTGGCAGTTTTATTTTCAAAATTTATTTTTTTGACATGTGAATTAGTTAAAATTTTTAAATTTTGTCTGCTCTTAATTGGGTTTAGATATCCAACAGCTGTACTACATCTAAAGCCATCTTTTTCTGTTACTTGGAAATAACCACAGCCATGATTATCACCAGTATTAAAATCTTTTGTTTTTGGAATACCAAATTCTTCGGCAGCATTTTGAAATTCATCTAAAAGAGGCAGATGTATTCTTTGATCTGAAACAGATAAAGGACCTCCAACTCCATGAAACTCATCTTTCCCTCTTTCTTGGTTTTCTGCTTTGATGAAATAAGGTAAAACATCATCCCATCCCCAACCTGTGTTACCTAATTGTCTCCAAATATCATAATCTCTATGTTGACCTCTTATGTAAAGTAGACCATTTATAGAAGAACTACCTCCTAAAGTTTTTCCTCTAGGATATCTGATGGAAATATTGTTCATACTCTCATCAGGCTCTGTTTTATAGCACCAGTCAGTCTTTGGATTATGCATTGTCTTGAAATAACCAACAGGAATATGTATCCAAGGGTAATTATCCTTACCTCCAGCTTCAATTAATAACACTTTATTTGAAGGGTTTTCAGATAATCTATTTGCAAGCACGCATCCTGCAGATCCTGCTCCAAGAATTATAAAATCAAAATTATCCACATTAGAACTCTTATAAATTAAATTTTTTTATTTGTAATATTTATGTACACAAAAATATTCAAATAATCCAATATTAGCACTTGTTTTAGATTTCATTCTTTGACAAAGTTTCATTTTTAAAAATAAAGAGAGGGAAACAAATGAAAAAAATCATTTCAATGTTATTTGCAGTAGCTATGGTATTTGGATTTATTTCGAATGCTAATGCTGCGAAAACACTAAAATGTCAGACAGTTCTTAACACTAAGGCTGATGAAGTTAAAATGTTAAAAGACTTTACTGACACTGTTACAACTTTGACAGGTGGATCTCTTAAGTTTGAAATTATGCCTGCAGGAGCAGTTGTTGGTGTAAAAGAAACTTTAGATGCTGTTGATAAAGGACTTATCGACTGTGGATTTGCTTGGACACACTATTGGTCAGGTGATCACCCTGCCGCTATGTTATTTGGTTCGCCAGTAGCAGGTGGTGGAGTTGGTATTGACAACATCGCATTCTTATCATGGTTTCAGTATGGTGGAGGAAAAGAGCTATACGACAGACTATGGAAAGAAATGGGAAGAGATATTAAAGGATTTATGATTCAACCAGTTGGTCCTGAAGCTTTAGGTTGGTTTCCAAAACCAATTAAAGATATGGCTGATTTTAGAAAATATAAATTCAGAACTCCTCCAGGAATTCCAGGACAAACTTATAAAGACATCGGTATAGCATCTGTTGCTATGGGTGGTGGAGATATTCTACCAGCTTTAGAAGCAGGAACTATTGATGCTGCTGAATGGTGTTGTCCAAAACCAGACTTAACGTTTGGTTTCCAAAAAGTATTAAAGCACTACTACCTACAAGGTTTACACCAAGTAGTCGTAAATGCTGACTTTTATATTACTGGAAAAACATATGAAGCTATGAGCGCTCATGAGAAGAAGTCTCTAGAAGTTGCAGCAAATGCATCTCTAGCGAAATCTCTAAGTTACAGAATCTATGAAAACGGAAAAGCTTTAAAAGAGCTTACAGAAGTTCATGGTGTAAAATTAGAAGATACTCCTTCTGATTACTTCACAGAATACATGGCAGCTGCTAAGAAAAGTTTGGAAACAAACGCAGCTAAAAATGCATTCTTTGCTGAAGTTTGGGACTCTATGAAAGAATTTGCTGATATCGCAGTTCCTTTCTGGAGTGGTGCTCAAATGTCTAATGCGAAGCTAGGAATGGCTCACGCAGCAACATTAAAGTAATCATTAAATAATCTTTACGTTAGAGCGGACTTAATAGTCCGCTCTAATTTTTTATATAAAATTTTATGGCAGAAGAACCAGGTAAACTAGATATTTCAGATGAAATGATTGCCGAAAGGCGAGGTGGTTCTGGAAAAATGCCAAGTGATATGCCGTCATGGATGGCAAGTTCAATTGTAAATATCGATAAATTTAGTAAATGGGTTGGTAACGTTGTTTGTTGGATATTAATGCCATTAATTCTTGCGATGACTTACGAAGTTCTTGCTAGAAAATTATTTCATGCCCCAACAATATGGGCTTATGACATCAGTCGATTTTTATATGGTGCACTTTTTATGTTGGGTGCTGGTTATGCGCTTTCTAAAGGTGTTCATATCAGAGCAGATTTTTTATACAGAAATTTTAAAACCAAGAATCAAGGCACAATTGATTTTTGGTTATATATTTTATTTTATTTCCCTGGCTTAATCGTGTTCCTTTATATGACTATTGGATATGTAGGAGAGTCTATCCAAAGAGGCGAAAGAGGAATGGATACTACTTGGATGCCATATATGTGGCCAATAAAAACTTGCCTACTAATTGGTATAATATTTTTACTAATCCAAGGTATTTCAGAATTATTTAAAAGTTATTGGGCTGCTACAAGAGGGAAGTGGCCAGGAGAAGATAAATGATAGCTGAATTTATAGATCCGGCATACTTAGGTTTTATTTTAGTTGGAGTAATGTTGTTTGCTATCTTTGTTGGATTTCCTATTTCATTCACATTAATTTTCTTAGGTTTTGTATTTGGTTATTTAGGATTTGGAAAATTAGTCTTTTATTTAATGACCCTCCAATTCTCGATGGTCATGACCGAACAAACACTCGCCGCCGTTCCGCTCTTTGTCTTTATGGGCATTATGATGGAACAGGCAGGACTGATGGAAAGATTATTTTCGTCATTTCAAATGATGCTGGCTAGAGTAAGAGGTGCATTATATTATGCTGTTTTGTTTGTTTCTGTTATCTTTGCAGCTGCAACAGGAATTGTTGGTGCCTCAGTAACTATTCTTGGAATAATGGCCGCAAAATCAATGAATAGATCTGGTTATGACGTAAGACTTGCAGCTGGAACAATTACTGCTGGCGGAACCTTAGGAATTTTAATTCCACCAAGTATTATGCTTGTTGTGATGGGTCCAATTATGGAAATTCCTGTTATTGATCTATTTGCTGCAGCTATAATTCCTGGAATTCTTCTTGCAAGTTTATACGCTGGCTACACAACAATAAGATGCATGATAAATCCTAAACTAGGTCCTGTAATTCCAGAAGAAATGAGAGCAGCAAGCATGAAAGAAGTTTGGATTGAATTCTTCTTAGGTTTGGTTCCTCCTGCAGCTCTAGTTTTTGCTGCGTTAGGAAGCATTTTATTTGGTTTTGCAACTCCAACCGAAGCTGCTGGTTGTGGTGCAATGGGAGCATTGTTACTTTCATTCGCATATAAAAAATTAACTCTATCTAAACTACAAGAAGCACTAGTTAAAACTTTAGAGATTACTGCTTTAATAATGGTTTTAGTTGCTGCATCAAACTTTTTTGGTGCTGTATTTGCAAGACTTGGTACTCCAACATTGTTAACTGAATTTTTGTTAGGTTTAGAGATGAACAAATATTTTATTTTAGCAATTGTAATGGTTGCTATATTTTTATTAGGTTGGCCATTGGAATGGGTTCCAATTGTGATGATAATTGTACCAATTATATTACCATTAATTGAAGCTTTGGGCTTTAATTTAACTTGGTTTGCAATATTGGTTGCTGTCAATCTCCAGACCGCCTGGCTGTCTCCACCTGTAGCTTTGTCTGCCTATTTCTTAAAGGGTGTAGTTCCTGAATGGGATTTAAAAGATATTTATTATGGAATGATGCAATTTATGGTTCTACAAATTATAGGCTTAGTTTTAATAATCATATTTCCAAAAATTGCTTTATGGTTACCAACTCTCTTATATGGACAGTAGAATTTATTAGTTTAAAATAAATTAAGTGAATCAACCTAAAGTAAAATACTCTCTATCTAATTGGGACTTAGTCACAGTTAATCCAAATTATA
>CACMYF010000028.1 GCA_902617805.1 uncultured Pelagibacteraceae bacterium | reverse complement strand
AATGGGATATTGTTCATTTCTTTCATGATTGCTCTTACTGAAAAAGGTTTCCAGTTAAATTTTACTTGATGTTGTTTTTCAACATCAAGTATTCTAGTTACGGATAGATAGGTATATGTGCTTCCTATCGAAAAATAAAAATCAATTTCACTCACTTATTTTGGTATTGGTGTAGCACCAGTTTCTAAACTAACAATTTTTCCATTGTCATATTTATATACTGCCATTACCGCCTCAACATTTCCATCATTAAAAGTTACAAAGGCATGATGAATACCAACTTCATCATTTTCATAAACAATTCTAACCTTATCTTGATTAATATCACCACTCATCGCCCATTTGATAACATCACTTTTGGTTAAAACATTTCCTGACTTGTGCATTGTGAATTTAAAATCGTCATGCAAAAGTTCATTCATGGCAGCTTCATCTTTATTTTTTAATGCAGCACTATATTTCTCTAATATAGACATGTTGTTCCTTTCTATTTAACCTTAGTTAAATCATATATTGAGTAACTGTCTAACACTTCATCCATTATTGGTTTTGATACCTCGGTACCTTCTATAAACTTATGAAGTGCAGCTTCATCAGTACAAAATATTTTAAACATTACAGTACTTTTGTCTGGAGTTACAGTTCCAATTGTTTTTTCAACCACTGCAACTTTTGCTCTTTCAGCAAGTCCTTCAGGAGATTGCATAAATCCCATGAATTTTTCAAAAGTACCTTCTTTTAACTTTGCAACTACTAACATTTCTTTTTCCATTTTTTCTCCTTTTTTTTTATTAATATAGAGTTTGAACTACCTTTTTAACTCTATCTTCTCCATTAGGTATTGTTGAATTTACAAAGTCATGACATGCATTAGTTTTAGACTCATCAAATTTAGAGCCATAATGCTTATCCACAGCTTTGTTTACGCCTTCATCCCATTCCTTTTCAGGAATTCCTACTTCTAAAGCATAAGCTTTTAAAACTTTTACTGATGCCATAGATTTTTCTTTCATACTGTATTCAAATGTTTCACCTGAAGGTAAGAAATAGTTAGCCATGTAAATACCACTGCATTCCCAAGCTCTATTTTTATCACTATCATTCATATCTGCATATGTAGATGTTAGAAATAAAACACTGAATAAAGTTATTATTATATTTTTCATATTATTTTCCTATTTTTTTAATGTATAAGTGCCCCTGTAATAATTCGTTGCATGAATTTTACCTTCCTGAGCAGGCTTAATTTGCGTATAACCTGTAGTTCCACTGCATTCGATACCTTCATATCTACCTGTACCACTGATACATTTAAAAGTACCTTCCATTGAGTAACCTAATTTTATTTCATAATAAATTATTGCTGTGTCACCATTTATAAACATTATTTTGCAGTGACCCATTTCAAAACCTTTACCTGGAATAGTTCCTGCACCTATACAATGATGTGATGAATTATCACCAAACGAAGTACCTTCAATTGCATTAAATCCACTTAGACCTTCATATGTAAAAGTCATGATGTTACCTTTTTCATCTACAATAGCTTTAGCATCGCCAACAAAAAAACCAGCAAGACTAATTTTTCCACTATGACCATCTGCAAATGATACTGAAGACATTGACATTAATGTAAAAATTAATGTTAGTATTATTTTTCTCATAATATTCCTTTCCGAATAATTGAACCGTAACCAAAGACTGTTACATTTTTATTGCGGAGTCTCTTGCGTTTATATCGCGCGACAGATATGCATTTTTAGACTGTAAAAATCGTTTAATTAATTGTTTTATTTAATTTTAATTTTTGATAACGTTTCTTTATGATTGAGAAATTTAATGGAATTTTTTATTTAATTGTATTTTTAGTACATTTTGTAATTTTTGCTGTTTATGCATATCAAACAGTTTTTGCTACAAAAACTTTTCTAGATAAGTTTGGTATTGACGATACTGGTGCTGGAATGACAAGATTTTTCGGGTCATTATTTATTGGAGCTGTAGCTATGGCTATATGGGTAGGGTTTATAAGACCTGACGGACTTCAAGGAACATGGGCATTTTTTAACTTGGTTTTTTTACAAAATCTTTCAGCTTTTTGTGTAGGTATTTATACAATTAAAATAAATAAGTTAGGTCATACTCCACAAACATCTAATGAAGGAATTATTGCACCAGGTATTTTAACTTTGTTAAGTGCAATACTTTGTTACGGATTAGCTGATAAAATTTATATCTAAAACCAATTAGGTATCGGCAAACCTTTTTCTTCTAAGAATTTTTTATTAAACATTTTAGTTGCGTATTTATCACTTCTATCACAAAGGATTGTAACAATAGTTTTACCAGGACCCAATTCTTTACCCATTCTTATTGCACCTGCTATATTTATTCCACAGCTAGTTCCTAAACTTAAACCTTCATTTTGAATTAAATCATAAAGTATAGGTAATGCTTCATGATCATCAATTGAATAGGCATCATCGATTTTAGCCTCACCAAAATTAGTGGTTACTCTACTTGAACCAATTCCTTCAGTAATTGATCCACCCTCTGATTTGAGTTCACCATTTTTAATGTAATTATAAAGAGCTGAACCTTTTGGATCAGATAAATAAATTTTTATATCTTTGTTCTTTTCTTTAAGGGCATTGCTTACACCAGAAATAGTCCCCCCCGTCCCTGAGGAACACACAAAGCCATCTACTTTACCTTCAGTTTGTTCCCAAATCTCTTGGCCCGTCCCTTCGTAATGACCTTTGGCATTTGCAGTATTATCAAACTGGTTAGCCCAAATCACACCGTTATTATTTGTTGGTCTTAATTCATCTGCAAGTCTAGCTGCCACTTTAACAAAATTGTTATCATCTTTGTAAGGTTTAGGTGGCACTAATCTTAATTCAGCTCCAAGATTTCTAAGTAGATCTTTTTTCTCTTGGGTTTGATTATCATTCATTACAATGATTGTTTTATAACCTAAAGAATTTCCTAATAAACCCAAACCAATTCCAGTATTACCAGCTGTTCCTTCAACAACTGTTCCACCTTTAGCAATTAATTTTTTTTCTTGAGCGTCTTTAATTAATGCAAGGGCAGCTCTATCTTTGACTGATCCACCTGGATTTAAAAATTCTGCTTTTCCATAAATATTGCATCCAGTAATTTCTGATGCTGCTCTTAATTTAATTAATGGGGTGTTTCCTATTCCTGAAATAAAATCGTTTTGTGTGTTATTCATTATCTGATTTTTTATCACTATCAGGTGTAATTCCATAAGGTTTAAACTCACTATCAGCAATACCAACACTTCTTGCTGGAATTCCAACCATAACAGCATTTTCTGCAACGTCTTTAGTTATAACTGCATTAGCTCCAATTCTTGCACCTTTACCAACTACTACTGGACCTAATACTTGTGCACCTGAACCAATTACCACATCTTCTTTTATTGTAGGATGTCTTTTCATATTACGTTGATCATTTGAATTTATACTAGGTGCAATTCCACCTAATGTAACCATATGGTAAATAGTTACATTATCACCAATCTCAGACGTTTCTCCAATCACAACTCCCATTCCATGATCGATAAATAAATTTTTTCCAATTTTTGCATTGGGATGAATTTCAATTCCTGTCAAGAATCTTGAAAATTGGGAAATGATTCTTGCAATTAAATGAAATTTTGCTGTACTAAAAAAATTAGCTATTCTATGAAAGAATACTGCTTTCACTCCTGGGTAAGTTAATATTAAACTTAATTTAGATTTTGCCGCAGGATCTCTATCAATTATTGATTGTAAAAAATCGCTCATTATTATTCTTTTTTGATTTTGTTTTAAAAAACATGCTTTATATAGTGATTAATTTATTATATTAAAGGTTTTATTATGTACAAAAATACTAATTGTTTTCATTTAGCTATTCCATGCGGTGATCTAGAGATAGCAAAAAAGTTTTATAGTGAAACTTTAGGATGTAGATTAGATAACTCAGCACAAGAGTGGGCAGATGTTGATTTTTGGGGCAATGAATTAACTCTTCATAAAAGCGAGCATAAATTAGATAATGAGAGACACGACGTTGATATGGGGAACGTGTCCGTTCCTCATTTTGGAGTTCACTTATCTAGAAAAGATTTTGATGCACTTAAACAGAGACTTAAAGATAGTGGTACAAAATATTATGACGAGCCTTATCTTAGATTTAAGGGAACCAAGTACGAACAAGAGACATTTTTTGTTAAAGATCCAAACGAAAATATTTTAGAAATAAAGACTCTTACTTCAAACCCAGACTAGTTCTTTATAATAATTCTAATATATACTGTAATAATTACGCATCAATTTTCTTTGACTCGCTATCTCTATTCGCGTTAAGCTTTATTTATAAATTTAAAAGGAGATAATATGAGAATAATTAAAACTACACTTGTAGCCGGATTAATCTCAATTTTAGCAATGTTCTCTGCACAAGCAGAAAAAGTTAAAATTGGAGATCCAGGTTGGACAGGTGCTACAGCTATTGCAAATTTATTAGCAGCAGTTGTTACAGATAAAATGGGTGGAGAGGCTGAGCTTGTTCCAGGAAACAACACAGCAATTTATGCAGCAATTGATAGAGGCAAGGGTGAAATTGATGTTCATCCTGATATTTGGTTACCAAACCAAGAAGCTTATACAAATGATTTAGTTCCAAAAGGAACTTTAAAATTAAGCAGCAAACCTTATGAAGGAAACCAAGGTTATTGTGTTTCTCAACAGTTTGCTAAAAAAATGAACATCACAGCAATTGAAGATTTAGCAAGACCTGAAGTTGTTAAAGCTATGGATAGCGATGGCAATGGAAAAGGTGAGTTTTGGATTGGTGCTGATGGTTGGGCTTCTGCAAACGTGAACCAAGTTAAATTAAGAGACTATGGTTTATATGATGCTGGTATTGAAGCAGTTAGAGCTGCTGAAGCAGTTAAAAATGCAAGAGTACTAGACTCAATCAAAAAAGGTGAAGGTTATGCATTCTATTGTTACAAACCGCATGCAATTTGGGGAATGGCTGACGTAGTGATGTTAACAGAACCAAAATATGATCCTGCAAAATATAAAATGATTCAACCTAAAGCAGATGCTGATTGGTATAAGAAATCTTATGTTGCATCAAAAGATGCTCTTAAGCAAATTCAAATCGGTTGGGCTACTTCTTTAGAGAGTCAATCACCAGCGATTGTAGAATTCTTTAAGAATTTTCAATTAACAGCTGATGATGTTTCTGCGATGGCTTATGCAGTTTCAGTTGAGAAAAAAGATCCAGCTGATGTAGCAAGAGCTTGGATGGAAGCAAATAAATCAACTGTAGACGGTTGGTTAGGATTATAATCTAAATTAAATTTTATACTCGGCAATTTAAGATTGCCGAGTATATTTTCCTATAATAAAAGACGAACATGGATTCATCGAGTTCAGCTATAAAAATTGAAAATGTTTGGAAAGTATTTGGTAATACTTCGCCTGAAGCATTAGATGCAATTCAAAATAAAGGAATTTCAAAAACAGAAGCTTTAGAAGAATACAATTCAGTCATTGGTGTTTCTGATGTTTCATTTGATGTTAATCAAGGTGAAATATTTTGTGTAATGGGCCTTTCAGGTAGTGGAAAATCTACACTAGTTAGACACATAAACAGACTTTTAGAACCAACTTCAGGAAAGATTTTGATAAATGGTCATGATGTAATGCAGCTAGATAGAGATCATTTACAAGAATTAAGAAATAAAAAAATAGGTATGGTTTTTCAAAACTTTGCGCTTATGCCTCATAGATCGGTTGTAGATAATATTGCAATGCCACTTGAAATTAGAGGTGTAAGTAAAAATGATCGTTTAGATGCAGCAAATAAAATTTTAGAAATAGTTGAATTACAAGGTTGGGGTAACAAATTTGCTCATGAATTATCAGGAGGTATGCAACAAAGAGTAGGACTTGCAAGAGCACTAGCTGCAGATCCAGAATTTCTTTTAATGGATGAGCCTTTTAGTGCATTAGACCCACTAATTAGAAGACAGCTTCAATCAGAATTTATCAAACTTTCAAAACAAATGAAAAAGACAACAGTTTTTATAACTCATGATTTAGATGAGGCTGTAAGAGTAGGGCATAGAATTGCAATTATGAGAGATGGAAAGGTAATTCAAATTGGTACCCCTGAAGAAATCGTAGTTAATCCAGCTGACGAATATGTTGCAGACTTTGTTAAAGGAATTTCTAGACTTAAAGTTGTTCAGGCAAAAACAATCATGCAAACAGTTGAAAGTTATGAAAATTTAAATGGTAAGTTGGAAGAAAATTTACAAAGTGTAGATGAGTATGAATTGCTGAGTAAATTAATTGAAGTTTCAAAATCGAAAGATAAGCCATTAGTTGTTAAAAATAATGAGCAAAAAAACATTGGAGTTATTACACAATCAGATCTTTTAAAAGCAGTCATAGAGGGTGGTGATGGAGAATAAACAAATTAATAACCCTACTAGATCTGAGTTAATAACTGACTTTGTTAAATCAAATCCAGAATATTACATTAAGGAGTTTCAAAAAATTGGAAGCAAACCCTCATTTTCTTTTTCATTTAATTTATATGCAGGAATTCTAGGTCCAATTTGGTTTGGAATGAGAAATATATGGAATTGGGCATTAGCATTTTTGATAATTGAAACATTCTCAGTTGTTCAAATTATAAGAGGTTTATTTGGGAATATTACCAAAGATGCTGTTGAAAAAATAAAACAGGTTGAATCTACAATTGCATTTAGAAACAAACAGTTAGAAGCAGCTATTACTAATAATCCAGATAAAGTTGACGTTTATAAGCGTAATATTAAATCCTTAGAAGATGCAATGCAGGGATACATTGATGAAGTTGTAAGAATTGAAGCATCTGCAATTTGGATCACAATTTTTGGTATTGCTTTATTAATCTCAATTAAAATTGTTCAAGGAATATTAGCTAACTCTGTATTAGAAAAAAGATACTCAGAGTGGTTATCAGATAAAACAATAAGACCAGGAATGCAAACCAAAAACTTTATCTCTAGTACAATTTTTGCAGCAGTGATTATGTTTTTCTCTGTAGTGCATTATAGTTTTCCTGGTGTTATTACTATAATGAATGATTTTCCAACTCATCCAGACATAAGACTTACTTCAATAAAATGGGTAGAAACTATTTTTGACTATGCTGTTTTGAAAGGAGATGCTTTATTTACAGCAATCACTATTGGTATTAGATCAGTATTAGATTTTCTAGAATTACTGTTTGTAAAAACTCCGTGGATAGTGATAATTACAACTATAGTAACTTTAACAGGTTTAGCTGCAGGCCCAAGAGCTGCAATTTATTCAGCAGGATTTTTATGTTATATGGGATTTTTAGGCTTTTGGGTAAAAGCAATGACTACCTTAGCTCTTCTAGGAACAGCTGCTGTATTAAGTATTGTTATTGGAATTCCACTTGGAATTTTCTGTGCAAGACGTCAAAGATTTTATTCAATGATAAGACCAATAATGGATTTCATGCAAACCATGCCAGCTTTTGTATTTATGATTCCAGTTATCGCATTCTTTGGAACAGGAAAAGTTGCTGCAGTTATAATTACAATGATTTTTGGAGGAACCCCTGTAGTTAGATTAACAGTTCTTGGATTAAGAGGTGTGCCCGAAACAATTAGAGAAGCTGCGATAGCTTATGGTGCATCTAAATGGTATCTACTAAGAAAAGTAGATTTACCATTAGCAACACCGTCCATCTTGGCTGGTGTAAACCAAACAGTAATGTTAAGTTTAGCAATGGTAGTAGTTGCATCTCTAATCGGTGCAAAAGGATTAGGACAAGATGTTCTCGAAGCACTTCAATATGCTAATGTTGGACAAGGGATTTTAGCAGGTGTTGCAATTTTATTTGTTGCGTTAATTCTTGATAGAGTTGTTCAGGGTAAGAAAAGAGTTTAATTTGTCTTAATGGAATATGCTTTATTAGGATTCTTCACAGGATTAAGTTTAATTTTAGCTATTGGTGCTCAAAATATTTTTGTTATTGAACAAGGTTTAAAAAAACAACATGTATTTCTTGTTTGTTTAATATGTTCAATATCTGACTTAATTTTAATATTTTTAGGTATCTTTCTTTTTCACTATTTTAATCAACTCTTTAATCAAACAATTGAATTAATATTAAATATACTT
>CACMYF010000027.1 GCA_902617805.1 uncultured Pelagibacteraceae bacterium | reverse complement strand
GTTTCAGCAGTTCAAAAAGATCCTAAAACCTATGAGCACATAAATCCAGAAGAAGTTGGAAACTCTAGAAATATAGTTGTTTCAGATCAATCAGGACAATCCAATATAATGTCAAGATTGAATTCAATAGGAATTAAAGTTGAGAAAAGCGATCCAAAAATTAAAAAACTTTTAGATGA
This sequence comes from uncultured Pelagibacteraceae bacterium, assembly GCA_902617805.1. GTDB lineage: Bacteria > Pseudomonadota > Alphaproteobacteria > Pelagibacterales > Pelagibacteraceae > Pelagibacter. Next base: position 8,184 of record CACMYF010000027.1, on the reverse strand, counting down.
AGTGAAAGATAGAGAATTTATTGGTTATAGTTATGATGGTGCTGACGCATCCTTTGAGTTGTTAGCTCGAAGATTAATGGGGGAGATACCAAGATATATTTCAATTAATGAATACGATGTTTCGGTGAAGAAAGATAACGCAGGAGAAATAGTTTCATATGCAAAAGCTCAATTAGAAGTAGATGGAGACAAAATTTTGTGTGAAGGACAAGGTAATGGACCTGTTAATGCTCTAGATAATGCAATTAGAAAGAATGTGAACAAGCTTGCTAAATATTCAGAATATTTAAAAGATTTAAGACTTGTTGATTACAAAGTTAGAATTTTAAACACTGGTACAGAAGCTGTAACAAGAGTAAGTATTGAAAGTACAGATTCGAAAGGCGTTAACTGGTTTACTATTGGAGTATCACCAAATATCATTGATGCATCTTTCAAAGCTTTAGTAGACAGTTTGGATTACAAGTTATTTAAGGATAAAGCTCCTGGAAGTTTGTAAGAATGAAAATTAAAAAATTTTCAGAAAAACCATCTGATCTTAAAAGTAGAATAGGGGCAAAACCAATAGTTTGTTATCCAAATACCAATATTGAGGAAAAAAATTTAAAAATTTTACATTCTGCTCGAGAACACTTAGTTAAAAAAGATGAAGTAATAATACCCCCGAGAGACGCAAAAACTTTTGAAGTTAAATTTGGAGAGTTTTTTAGAATCGAAAGTGTGGAGGGACCTCAAGTAGGAGATTTAAATTTATTTAATTTAAATAATTTTGAGGAAAAATTTTATTCAGGTAAAACAAGAGCACTTTATGGTACTCATCTTTCAGTGGGCGATAAAATGTTTAGTTGTTTTCCCTATCTCAGATCTTTAGCAACAATAACTTGGGATACTTTAGATTGGTATGATTATGATAAAGATGGTGGATCGGTTCATGATGTCATTGGCACAAGATGTGATCCTTATACATCAAAACTTTTGAGTGATAATGTTTATCACTATTGTTGCCACTCAAATTTAACAAGAGCTTTGGTTAAAGAAAAAAATATTAAATTAGATCATGCAGAAAAAATAGTTCATGATGTATTAAATGTTTTCATGTTAACTGGATTTACCAATGATACTAAACAATATTTTATGAAAGCAAGTCCTGTAAGACCTGGTGATTATTTAGAGTTTTTCGCTGAAACAGAATTGTTAGGTGCTCTCTCTGCTTGTCCAGGAGGTGATTGTGGATCTGAACATTCATCCGATGTAGCAAAATGTTATCCATTAAAAGTTTCTATTTGGACAGTAGATCCAAAATTTTTAAATGATATCAAACCATCAACCATTTCTAGTTATAACAGAAATCATGGCATAGATTAATGTCTGTTAATAATATTTCTTTCATTTTGCATAAACCTCAACTCTCAGAAAACATTGGAGCATGTGCAAGAGGAATGAAGAATTTTAATTTTAATAAACTTATTGTTGTTGATCCTAAACCAATATTTCCTAATGATAAAATCTTAGCAACCTCTGTTGGCGCAAAAAACATAATCATCAAAGCAAAGAATTTTGAAAGTTTAGAAAAATCTTTAAAGAATATAGATATTGTAATTGCAACATCCGCACGATTTAGAAATAAAAATATTAAACATATTCAATTGGAAGATTTAAAAAAAATTAATTATAAAAAGAAAATAGGTTTTTTATTTGGTTCAGAGGCGTCGGGTTTATCAAACAATGAGATAAGTTATGCAAATTATACTCTTCAAATTCCAACTAATCCTGATTTTAAATCACTAAATCTGTCTCATAGCTTAATAATAATTGCTCAATATCTATCAAACATAATTAATTCAAAAGTATCTTCTTTTAAGAAATCAAATAAAGTTAAATCAGCATCTAAAAAAGAGATAGTTGCTATGGCAAATCTATGTATACAGAATCTTGAAGAGATTAATTTCTTTAAATCAAAAGATAAGAAACCAATAATGCTTGAAAACTTGAGAAATATTTTTTATAGGATGGAGTTATCAACCAAAGAAACACGTATTTTATCGGGAGTATTTGCAAGTTTAGGTAAAAAACGTTGATTGACAAAATGATGAGTAAGTTTATAAAGCCCACTATCAAATGACAAAAAGATTAAACTCTAAACATAAAGTAGACAGAAGATTAAAAGTTAACCTTTGGGGAAGACCCAAAAGCCCCTTTAATACTAGAGCTTATGGCCCAGGTCAACACGGTCAAACAAAAACATCTAAGCCATCAGATTATGGAATTCAGTTACAAGCTAAACAAAAATTAAAAGCTTATTATGGTAATATTAATGAAAGACAGTTCAGAAATATTTATAAAAAAGCCGCAATGCTTAAAGGTGATACAAGTGAAAACTTAATCGGCCTATTAGAAAGGAGATTAGACGCAATTATTTACAGAGCTAAATTTGCAACTACAATTTTTTCAGCTAGGCAATTAATTAATCACGGTCATGTCAAAGTAAACGGAAAAAAAGTAAATATTGCTAGCTATTCAGTTAAAGAGGAAGACTCAATAGAAATAAGAGATAAATCTAAACAACTAGCAATAATTGATATTGCTCTTGCAAACAAAGAAAGAGAAACACCTGAGTATATCCAAATGGATGAGAAGAATAAAAAACTTAAGTTTGTTAGAGTTCCTAAGTTTGAAGAAGTTCCCTATCCAATTGTTATGGAGCCAAATTTAGTTATCGAATATTACTCAAGATAATATATTGATCAAAAGATCTTCAAAATACTATATTGACGAACAATTAAAATCTAATCCTAATTGGAAAGTTCTTGATATAGGTTGTGGCTACACTGCACACCAAAATGCAACAGTTATTTGTGATATTCAAGATTTATCAGAATTTTATAAGGATAGAAAATTTATAAAATTAGAAAAAAATATTTTTCCATTCAAGGATAAAGAATTTGACTTTGTAATAGCTTCACACGTTATCGAGCATGTTCAAGATGTAAAAACATTTATTAAAGAATTAGAAAGAGTTTCTTCTAAAGGTTATATTGAACTACCCACAATTCTAGAAGACAATTTAGTTTTTGAGAATAAAAAAGATCATATTTGGCATATGGAATTTGATGATATTAACAGTAAACTTTTAATTTCAGAAAAATTTCAGTTTCTTGAACCTTTATTAACTGTATCATCATCAAAAAAATTTTCCCAAATTTTTAGACAAAGCTTAGTTTTAGAATTATATTGGAATGACACTATAGAATTTGAAATAATTAAAAAAAAAATAGAGAAGTTTGAAAAAATATCCAGACTTGATTTATTAAGGAAATTTTTTTCAAAAATATTAAGAAATATTATTAGACGTAATTAATTTTTTGATTTGAAATAAATATTTTTGTTTTCAAATAATTTAGCAAGGTCTCCACTTTCATACATTTCTTTAATTATGTCACATCCACCTATAAATTCATTTTTGACATATAGTTGTGGAATAGTAGGCCAATCACTATAGATTTTTATGCCTTCCCTTAGATTTTGACTTTCTAAAACATTTACACCCTTAAAGTTAACTTCTAAAATTTTCAAAATATTTGAAACAGCCATAGAAAATCCACATTGTGGGGCGTCAGGTGTTCCTTTCATAAATAAACAAACTTCATTGTTTTCAATTTCATTTTTAATTAAATCATTTATTTGTTGATCCATTTTAACTCTCCTTAGTTTTTATTGCTAATGCATGAAGTTCATTGCCCATTCTACCTTTTAATGAGTTGTAAACCATTTTATGTTGCTCAATTTTACTTTTTCCAGAAAATTGAGACGAGGTAACGGTAGCTGAATAATGATTCCCATCACCTGCCAAATCTTGTATTTCAACAATTGCATCAGGCATTGCCTCTTTTATAAAATTCTCAATTTCTTTTAAATCCATTGCCATTATTTATTCATATAATTATTTAACCAATTTTTATTTGAAGTTGATAATTCGTCAATTGTAACTTTTGTCTTATCGCTAATATATAGTTCATTTTCAGTAATTGCACCAAGTTCATCAAAGTGAACTGCATTTCTATTCAATATATCTGCTACTTTTTTAAAATCTTTTTTGTTTATTTCTATAATATATCTACCTTGATCTTCAGCAAAAAAGTATTCTATTTCATTAATTAAATATTTAGGTTTGTTAATATTTATTCCTTTTTTTCCTTTAATACACATTTTCGCTACTGCAGTAATTATCCCACCTAAAGAAACATCATGTGCACTTTTTATTAAATTATTATCAATCAATTTGAGCATTGTTTCTCCATTATTTTTTTCATTAAATAAATTTACTTCAGGCGGAGGTCCATTTTTTTCATCTAAAATATTTCTTGCAAATAAACTTTGATCAATATGTCCTTCAGTTTTTCCAATTACCAAAACTAAATTATCAACTTCTTTAAAATCCATAGTAATCATATTTTTATAATTCTTGATTAACCCAACTCCACCAATTGCAGGCGTAGGTTTTATACCTTTATCTTTTGTTTGGTTGTAGAAAGATACATTTCCAGAAACTATTGGGAATTTTAAATATTCACTCGCTTCACCAATACCTTGAACACATTCAACAAACTCACCCATGTTTTCCTCATTTTCAGGACTTCCAAAATTTAAACAATTAGTAATAGCTATTGGTTTTGCACCCACCGATATAAGATTTCTAAAACTTTCACAAACTACTTGCTTTCCACCAGTTAAAGGGTGGGCCCAACAATAAACTGCAGATGAATCTACTGAAGCAGCAACAGCTTTATCTGTTCCATGAACTCTCACAACGCCTGCATCTCCACCAGGTTTTTGTATTGTATCTCCCATGACCGTATGATCATACTGTTGCCAAATCCATTCTTTGCTGCATACGTTTGGGTTAGCTAAAATTTTCTTTAATACATCAATAATTTTTAAATGTTTAATGTCTTCTTTTTTAATTTTATTTTTTTTTGGAAGTTTTGCTTTTTTCCATTTACGATCATACATAGGAGAGTTTTCAACCAATGTATCAACTGGAATATCAGCAACTTTTTCTTCGTCAAAATAAAGCTCTATTTTTTTAGATTTAGTAGTTTTACCTATTACTGCAAAATCTAAGTTCCATTTATCAAATATTTTTTTTGCATGATCTTCTTTACCATTTTCCAAAACAATCAACATTCTCTCTTGACTCTCAGAAAGCATAATTTCGTATGGTGTCATCTTTGCTTCTCTGCATGGTACTTTATTTAAATTGATTTCAATTCCAAGGTTTCCTTTAGATGACATTTCAATGCTTGAAGAGGTTAATCCTGCAGCACCCATATCTTGAATGGCTATAATGGAGTCTCCAGCCATTAGCTCTAAACAAGCTTCAAGCAAAAGTTTTTCAGTAAACGGATCTCCAACTTGAACTGTTGGTTTCTTTTCCTCGATTTTTTCATCAAAACTAGCTGAAGCCATACTTGCACCATGTATTCCATCTCTTCCAGTTTTAGATCCAACATATATAACAGGCTTATTTAAGCCAGCTGCTTTAGAGTAAAAAATCTTATCTTTTTTGACCAATCCTAATGTCATAGCATTAACCAAAATATTTCCATTATAGGAGCTATCAAAACTTGTTTGGCCAGCAATTGTAGGAACACCCATACAATTTCCATAGCCACCTATTCCATGAACAACACCTCTTAATAAATTTTTCGTTTTTTTATGTTGTGGTGATCCAAAATGAATAGAGTTTAAGTTAGCTATTGGTCTAGCTCCCATCGTAAATACATCTCTCATTATTCCTCCAACACCAGTAGCAGCACCTTGATAAGGTTCAATAAATGAAGGGTGATTATGACTTTCTATTTTAAAAACTATCGCATCGTTATCTTCAATATCGATAACTCCAGCGTTTTCTCCAGGACCTTGAATAACTTTCTTTCCTTTAGTAGGTAGTTTTTTTAAATGTAATCTTGATGATTTATAAGAACAATGCTCATTCCACATCGCAGAAAAAATACCTAGTTCTGTGATATTAGGAGTTCTCTTTAATAGCTCACAAATTTTAGCGTATTCATCTTTCTTTAAACCGTGATCAACTGCAACTTGCTCGTTTACAATCATTTTAAGTTGTTTATTAAATTTTTAAAAAATAATGATCCATCCTCGCCAGACAGAGATGTATCAATCATTCTTTCAGGGTGGGGCATCATTCCTAGGACATTTTTTTCTTTATTAAATATACCTGCAATATTTTTTAAGGATCCATTAGGATTAAATTGATCCTCTATTTTTCCATTTTCATCACAATAGTTAATAGCTATTTGATTATTATCTTCAATTTCTTTTAACTGATCATTGGTACAAAAATAATTTCCTTCATTATGAGCTATATGGAATTCAAAAACTTCGTTATCAACATTTTTAAAATATTTATTTTTTTTATCATTAATTTTTACAAAAACATTTTTACAAATAAATTCTAAATATTTGTTTCTAAGCAGAACACCTGGAACCAAACCAGTTTCAACTAATATTTGAAAACCATTACAAATACCCATGACCATGCCACCTGAATTTGCAAAATTAATTACTGACTGCATTATTTTTGATTTAGATGCCATACTTCCACATCTTAAGTAGTCCCCATATGAAAAACCACCTGGTAATACAACTAAATCACTTTTTGGTAACTCAGCATCAGCATGCCAGACCATTTTGTTTTTAAATCCAAACTTTTTCAAAGCTACATCCATGTCTCTATCACAATTTGAACCAGGAAAAGTAATAACTGATGATTTCATTAATTACTTTGGATCAATAATTTTATAATTTTCAATTACAAGATTTGCCAAAAGTTTTTTACACATTTCTTCAACTTTTGCTTTTGCTTTGTCGTTATCATTTTCTTTTGTATCTATTTCAAAATATTTACCTTGTCTAACTTCATTCACATCATCAAAACCCATTCCATCCAGAGTTTGATGAATAACTTTTCCTTGTGGATCAAGAACATCTTTTTTTAAAGTTATAATTACAGAAATTTTCATTTTTTCTTTCTTTTTACTGATGAAAGTTGGGTTACATTAACAGCAGAAACATTTGATTGCTCATGAAGAATACCAAGTCTTTTTGCAACTTCTGTATACGCTGGAATAAGATCTCCTAAATCTTTTCTAAATCTGTCTTTATCAAGTTTTTTATCTGTTAAAGTATCCCACAATCTACATGTATCAGGGCTTATCTCATCAGCTAATATAATTTGAGTTTTCTCACTTTCTTGAGTGAAGCCAAATTCAACTTTAAAATCCACTAATTTGATTCCTACACCTCTAAACATTCCTAGTAAAAAATCATTTAATCGAGATAGATTTTCATCTATCCAATCAAGCTGCACTACATTTAGCCAATTAAAAGTTAAAATATGCTCACGACTAATTAATGGATCTCCAAGCTTATCATCTTTTAGACAGTATTCTATTAATGGTCGTTCAAGGACAGTTCCTTCCTCGATACCCAGTCTATTAGTTAATGATCCAGTTGCGATATTTCTTACTATAAATTCTATTGGTATTATATCAACTAGCTTAACTAGTTGTTCTCTCATATTAATTCTTTTTACTAAATGATTTTTAATTCCAATTTCAGATAAATTGGAAAGTATATGTTCAGATATTCTGTTATTTAGAACACCTTTGCCCTCAATTGTAGTTTTTTTTTGATTATTGAATGCAGTTGCATCGTCTTTAAAATATTGAATAACTAAGTTTTTATCATTTGTTGCATAAATGATTTTAGCTTTTCCTTCATATAATTTTTTACCTTTTTTCATTATTTAAAAACTCTTCTAAAGATAAAATTTACATTTTTAAAGTGTTTAGAATAATTAAATATAGACTTTATTTTTTTTGGTGAAATTTTACTCATAATAAATTTATCAGATGAAATGACATCAATTAAATTTAAATTTTCTGCAAAACATTTTTTTGCATTAAATTGTACTATTTTGTATGCTTTTTCTCTGCTCAAACCTATTTTAGTTAATTCCAACATTACTTCTTGAGAAAAAATTAAACCTTTTGTTAAATTTAGGTTTTCAAGCATTTTTTTAGGATAAACAATCATATTGTCTAAAATATTTGTAAGCCTAACCAATGCAAAGTCAGTTGTTATGTTTGCATCTGGTCCAAT
>CACMYF010000026.1 GCA_902617805.1 uncultured Pelagibacteraceae bacterium | reverse complement strand
CTCATAACTCTGTTGAAGTTATTGAAGAAAAGCCCCTTATTCGAAATTTTTTAATTAGATTAGAAAAAAAAACCAAAAATAATTTAAATAATTTAAATAATTTAAATAATGATTTTATTGATGAAATGAAAAATTTTTATTTTTCTGAAAGGGATAAATATATCAAAAATAAAAATGCAAAGATCATCATTGATAAGTTACCCTTAAATATAATCCATGTAGGTGAAATTTTACGTTTTTTTCCTAATGCAAAATTTATTCTAGCCTTACGTCATCCTTATGACTCAGTATTAAGCTGCTTTATGCAGCAATTTACCTTGAATCCGGCTATGAAAAATTTTTTAAGTATAGATAGTGCTACAAATTTGTATGATATGGTCTTGAAACTATGGAATATTTATACGAATAATTTTTCAATTAATTTCCATATTATTAGATATGAGGATCTTGTTACTAATTTTGAAATAGAAACAAAAAAAATACTTAATTATTTAGATTTAGAATGGAATAATGAAATTAAGGATTTTTATATAACTGCCAAAAATAGAACTGATATTTCTACACCTAGTTATGATCAAGTTACATCACCGATTTATTCTAAATCTATTAATCGATGGACCAATTATGAGAAGAGATTTCAAAATGCAAAGGAATATCTAGATAAATGGGTAAAAAAATTCAATTATACAATTTAAATAAAAATTATTAGATATAATTATGATTTTTTGGATAGCTTCATACCCAAAAAGTGGAAATACATGGTTAAGAGCATTATTGACCTCTTATTATTATTCTGAAGATGGTCTTTTTAATCAAAAATTACTTGAAAAAATTACTCAATTTCCTGAAAAAAAATATTTTAGAAGTTTTGAATATAATACAAAAATAGTAACGGATACTTCAAAATATTGGATAAAAGCTCAAGAGCAAATAAACTTAAATGAAAAATTAAATTTTCTAAAAACCCACAATATTTTAGGATCAATTAATAATAATAATTTTACAAATAAAAAAAATACTGTTGGTGCTATTTATATTGTGCGTGATCCAAGAAATGTATTAACTTCTTTACAAAATCACTATGAATTATCCAAAGATGAAGCTTTGAAATTTATGTTAAGTGAAAAAAAATATATACATGATTATCATACAAAAGATGATTACAGCGATTTTCAGTTCATAAGTTCTTGGGAAAAAAATTATAAATCTTGGATAAATCAGAAGATTTTCCCAGTTAAGTTAATTAGATATGAGGATTTAAATATTAGTACCTTTGATATTTTAAAAGAAGTAATAGAATTTATCCAAAATACTACTCAAGAAAAAAAAAATTTTAATCATGTGAAAGCTCAAAATTGTGTAAAATCTACAAGTTTTGAAGAAATGAAAAATATGGAAAAAAATAATGGTTTTCTAGAGTCTGTCTTGTCAAAAAATGATCCCAAAAAAATCTCTTTTTTTCACTTAGGACCAAAAAATGACTGGAAAAGTATGTTTGATGAAAACTACCAGAAAAAATTAAATTTAATTTTTGAAAAAAATTTAAAACAATTAAATTATCTGAAATAAATTTTTTTCATATTGCTTGCATTTTTAAAAACCGCTAACTATAATACTTTTTAACAAGCGGGCATAGCTCAGTGGTAGAGCGTCTCGTTGCCAACGAGAAGGTCGAGGGTTCGACCCCCTTTGCCCGCTCCAAAAAAGTTTATGAGTGATTTAGTAAATAAAAAGTGTGTACCATGTGAAGGAAATATTCCTCCTTTTAATTCAGAGGAAATACATAAATATTTAAAAAAAGTTGATGGTTGGGAAGTTTTAGAGGATAAAATTGATGGTTTTCATTTAATAAAAAGTTTTAAATTTGATAACTTTTTAAAAAGTCAGGAATTTGTAAATAAAGTTGGTGAAATAGCTGAGTCTGAAGGCCATCACCCTGATCTATGGTTTGGATGGGGTTATGCTAGAATTAAAATATTTACACATGCAATTAAAGGTCTAGCAGAGAGTGATTTTATTCTTGCCGCAAAAATAGATCAAATATCTAATGCCTAAAGTGTCTTGTACTTGAAAAAACAAGCACAGTATCAGTTTCATTTGCAAAGTTAATTATTTCTTTATCCCTTATTGATCCAGATGGCTGAATTACAGCTCTAACACCAGATTGTACTAATTTTTCAATACCATCTACAAAAGGAAAGAATGCATCTGAGGCAGCAACTAAATTATCATTCTGGAGATTAAATTTTTTCATTTTATTTATTGCTATTTCACAACTATCTAATCTGCTAGGTTGACCAGAACCAATACCAACAGTGGTTTCATTTGATGCTAACACTATTGCGTTTGATTTGACGTACCTGCATACATTGAAAGCAAAAATAAGATCTTTAAGTTGTTTTGATGTTGGTTTTCGTTTTGAAACGGTTTTAAAATTTTTGGTTGAAAATAAATTTAAATCCTCTGATTGTATCATTATATTTTGATTGAATGATACAAATTTAAGAAGTTCCTCTGATGTATAATTTGTTCCGTCAATTAATCTTAAGTTTTTTTTAGCTTTTAATATTTTAATAGCACTGCTTTCAAATCCATTTGCGATAATCACTTCTAAAAATAATTTATTTAATTCTAAAGCTAAATTTTTAGTAATTTTAAAATTACAAGAAACTATTCCCCCAAAAGCACTTACGGGATCACAAGACACAGCAGATTTATAACTCTCTAAATTGTCATTTTTAGTAGAAACTCCACATGGATTTGCATGTTTAACTATGACTGTTCCTTTACGCTTTGGTAAAGATCTTGAAATTGTTAGAGCACTAAATATATCATTATAATTATTGTAACTTAGTTGTTTTCCATGAATTTGTTTTAAATTTGAATTCGAACTACTTGAATAGATTGCACTTTGTTGATGAGGATTTTCTCCGTATCTAAGTTGCTCTTTAAGATTTCCATGCAAAACTTTTTTCTTAGGAAAAATGGTATTTGTTTTTTTATTAAAATAGTCTGAAATAACTGAGTCATAATAAGCTGTTTCAGTAAAAGCTATCCTTGATAGCTTTTCCCTAAAACTTAAGGAAGTAGATCCTTTAAACTTTTTTAATTCTTCAATTAATTCCTCATACTGATCTGAAGAAGTTATTACAGTCACATCATTATAGTTTTTAGCTGCAGACCTAACTATTGTAGGACCACCTACATCAATATTTTCTATAATTTTTTTATGGTTTTTTGTTTTTTTAAGAGTGTTCTCAAATGGATAAAAATTAACAACGACTAAATCAATATTCTCAAAACCATTTTCTTTTAGGTCTTTTAAGTGAGATTTTTTCTCTCTCTTATTTAAAATTCCTGCATGGATTTTTGGATGAAGAGTTTTTACTCTACCCTCCAAAATTTCAGGTGAATTGGTAAAATCTGATACCTCTAAACAGTTAAATTTTAATCTTTTAATTTCTTTATAAGTACCACCCGAGCTAATTATTTTAATTTTGTTCTTTTTTAAAATATTTAATAATGGTTTTAAGTTATTTTTATCAGATACAGAGATGAGAGCTGTTTTGATTTTTTTATTCATTATAATTTACTTATCTCCCACTTTATTACTTGTTCTTTTTCATTATTTATACCTGAGATAAAAATATTTTGGTTTTCTTTATATGAATTTTTATTACCGAAATATAAACCATTATCAATATTAATATCAAAGTTATCACAACTAAATTTCCATCCTTCCTCATCTAATTGAATTAGTATAGATTTACTATCTTGTGTTTTCATCACTTTTGAGTTTGGATCAAGATGAAATCTAATATCAAATTTAATTTCTTTATTTGAACTTTTTCTAAATAACTTATCATAGCCAATAAATTTCATTTGTTCTGGGTAGAACTCAATTTCTCTCTCATAAATGGTTCCAAATTTAATTAAATATCCATCATGTGTACCTGATATTTTCCAATAATTATTTTCAAAAACTACATTTTTTTTTGATATTTTCAGCCCTTTATCAGTAATTAAATTTTGTTGATGCTTAATAAAATTACAAGAAGAATAATCTTCAATTGTTAAAGTGCAATGAAGAGAGGTGCTTCTTGATAATTTATTTAATTTATTATTTCTATCTGAGTAATAACCAGCATTTGAAATTAATTTTTTTTCGTTTGAAAATATTTCAAAAGATAAGGCACCTGCTTGATAGTCGTTGGAAAAAGTTTTGTTAGGACTAGAACCTATATCAGCAGCGAGAATTATTTTTTTATTTTTAAGAATTGCATATCCACCAAGTTCGTTAATTTGGTTTTTGAAAGTATAACCAAACCTTTTTAAATATTGGTCAAATTCTTTATTTTTAGAGGAATAATTACCATTAAAAAAAATATCTTGCTTTATATTTTGCCAAATGAATGCATAACTTGATCCTAAATAATAAATAGTCTCATCAATATATTCAGGAATTATACTCTGAGATTCTTTAAACCACTCTCTGATAATTATAAAGTATTTTAAATAAAATATAAGTTGTCGAATATTTCTTGACTTTGGAAAGCCTTGATTATCAATTGATGATTTAATGATATTTTTTAATAAATTCAATCCACTTAAAAGATATTGTTTTTCATTTTTGTAAGCTAATCCAGTTAAAATTATTGCAGCACATCCAATCATTTTATTTTCCAGTTCTTTTGAGTTTTTGATTTCATTTAACAAATGATTAGTTTGTTTTTGAATCATATGATCAAAAGTAGATCTGTATTCTTGGTCACTATCTTCGTAAGTGAGTTGATGATTTGATAACCATGAAATAATTCTTTTTGCTGTTATATCAAATTCCCAGCTTTTTTTTTGATATTTACTATTATTGGAAATCCAGTTTTTGATAACTGTTTGTGTTGTTTTTTTTGAAGATTTTAAATCTAAGCTAAAAAACCAAAAAAAATTATTTAATTTTTCATAATCTTTTGAGCTTAAATTATTTTGCCAAATTGACTCAATAGCAAAATCTTCAATTTTATGTTTTTTATTTTGGTATTTAATTATAGATGAAAGTAAATGAGGACTTGGTTTATATTCAAAACTATTGTTAAAAGTTTTTGATATTTTTTTCTCGTAAAAATTTGAATTTTGATAAATTGATTTAAAACTTTCTTTTATATTAAAATAAAATTGACCTAAAATGCTTAAGGAATTTGTATTAATCATTAACTTATTTTAATTTTAATAAATTAATATTTTTCTTTATATCTCCATCATTACTTTTGAACACAGTAGTACCAGAAACAAGAATGTTTGCACCTGCATCAATTGCGCTTTTGCAGTTATCAAAATTTATTCCTCCATCAATTTCTATGTCAAAATCTAACTTTTTTTGCTCTCTTATTTTTTTTAGTTCTTTAATTTTATCTAAAACTTCTGGCATAAATTTTTGCCCCCCAAACCCAGGATTTACACTCATAATTAAAACCAAATCTATTTGATCTAATAAATCTAAAATTAAATCAATTTTAGTTTCGGGATTAAGTGAAACTCCAATTTTTTTATTTTTTTCTTTTATTTTTTTAATTGAATTTTCTAAATTATCAGTTGCTTCGGGATGAATAGTAATTATATCTGCTCCCGCATCAGCGTAAGCTTCAATGTATTTGTGTACTGGTGATATCATCAAATGAACATCAAATTTTAATGAACAATGCTTTCGAAGGGCTTTAATTACAGGTGGCCCAATTGTTAAATTAGGAACAAAATGACCATCCATTACATCTACATGAATCATGTCGGCTCCACCTTCTTCAAGTCTTTTAATTTCTTTTCCTAACTGACTAAAATCAGCTGAAAGAATTGATGGAGAAATTTGTATATTTTTCATTGATTGCTAGATTAACTAGTATCAATTTTAAAAATTAAAATGAATTAAAAAATTGATAAATTTGTCTAGAAATTTCACTCTCCAAAGGAAATGACAACATTCCCATCACCGAATAGCCTAAGATCCAAGGCATTAGATAAAATCTAATCATGTAGAAAAACCAAGCAACATACAAGGGCACTAAAGGCCCGATAATAAAAGAAGGTGTGATTGGTTTAAATAATTTAATTAAAGGGTTGGTATATTTTACAAATACTCTCATGAAAAAGAATTGTGAGTCTTCTCTTTGAAAAATATTCATCGCTACTCTTCCAATAAGAGTCCACATTATGATCCCAAGCAAATAATCAATAAAATATATTAAAGGATGAAAATTTGCTGACATTCAAAATTTATATTGGAAAATTTATTGAAATAAAAGGGGCGAAATTAATCGCCCCTTTAAAAGATTATTTAGTGTGATTTACCAAGAATTGATTTACCACTCGGTACACGCACGTCATCAACCATTTTTTGAGTAGCTTTATCTGGTTCTGCAGTCATTAAACTAACTACCACCATTAAAACTAAACTTACAGCTGATCCGAAGATACCAAATGTTAACTGTGTAATCCCTAGGAATCCACTTCCACCAGTTCGTACCCAAACTAAGTACCAAGCACCGGCGATTAGACCACCTAGCATACCAGCAACCGCACCTTGTCTATTAGCTCTCTTCCACCATACACCAAGTACAAGTGGGAAGAACAATCCAGACATCGCAAAATCAAAAGCCCAGATAACTGAACCTAAGATTCCTTGAATCTCCATTGCTGCAATAGTTGCTCCAGCAAAACCAATTATTACAAGTAATACCCTTGCAACAAGTAGTCGTTTTGCAGTTTCCGCTTTTGGATCAATGATCTTATAGTAAACATCATGTGATATAGCGTTTGCAATCGCTAGAATCAAACCATCGGCAGTAGACATGGCAGCTGCCATACCTCCTGCAGCAACTAGACCTGAAATTACGTAAGGTAATCCAGCTATCTCTGGTGTTGCTAATACAACGGCTTTACCACCCATGAAGAACTCATTTAATTCAAGAGTTCCATTTCCGTTAAAGTCGCTGATAAACATTAGGTTTGCTTGGTTCCAGTTTTGGTACCAATCTATCGCTTCCACTTCTGCAAATGTCTTACCGATAATACCAGTTGGTAAATTCGGGTCGATCAATGATAACTTAGATAATGTAGCTAACATTGGAGCAGAAGAATAAAGTAGGAAGATAAAGAATAATGACCAACCTACTGATTTTCTAGCTGCTTTTACACTTGGAGTAGTAAAGTATCTCATCATCACGTGCGGTAATGAAGCTGTTCCCATCATCATCGCTAGTGCTAATGAAATAAATGCCCAAGGTGTAGCGTTAACTGCAGAGTGAGCTTTAGTTATTCCTGCTAAGCCTTTAGGTACTGATTTTAGATCAGCAGCTGCGTTTTTAACAAAACCAAACTGTTGTTCTAATTCACCAATTCTAGCTACCTCATCAGCTAACATAAAATGAGGGAAGAAACCCGCACCCATTTTGTTACTGATCCAGAAAACTGGAAGTAGGTATGCTATAATTAGTACGATATATTGTGCAACCTGTGTCCAAGTTACCCCTCTCATACCACCTAACATTGAACATAATAAAATACTTATTAGTCCAACATAAACTGCGTATTGGAATGGGATATCAAGTGCAACAGATGCAATAGTACCTGTAGCGTTAATTTGTGCAGTCACATAAGTAAATGAAGCAACAGTTAAAACTACCACTGCGCTAAATCTAGCTAAATTACCACCGTATCTAGTACCTATAAAATCTGGAACTGTATAACAGCCAAATTTTCTTAAGTATGGTGCTAATAAAGATGCAACAAGCACGTAACCACCAGTCCAACCTACAAGTAGTGCCATATAGCCGTAACCTTTAAAGTAAATACCACCTGCCATTGCAACGAATGAAGCACCAGACATCCAGTCTGCTGCAGTCGCCATTCCGTTGAAGACTGTAGGTACTTGCCTTCCAGCTACGTAATATGCATCTGCTTGGGCTGTTCTTGATAGCCAACCGATTAATGCATAGATGAATACAGTAAATGCAACGAAAGCGATACCAATTGCTTTAGCTGTCATACCCATCTGTTCAGCAATTGCCATAATGATTATGAAACCTATAAATCCTCCAGTATAGATTCCATAAACCTTAGGCAAATTATCTATGAAATTACCTTTCATTATTCGTCCTCTCTTTCGCTAAAGCCGAACTCTTCATCGATTTTTTCTTGTCTGTTCGCAAACCAGAAAATTAAGATTACGAAAGCACCAAGAGATCCCTGACACGTAAACCAATATGTCCATGGATAACCGAAAGGTCCTGTGACCTCGTTCATTTCAGCTCCAAAGAGAAAGATGCCAATTGAGAAAACAAACCAGATTGCTAATGTTATAAATAACAATCCCCTGGTTTTTTCCCAGTGTTTTTGTTGATTTGACATATATACCTCTCTTTTTAGTTATAACTGGGTAAAACCATAACCATTATGAGAGCTTTGAAAACCCTAAAAATTGATCATATTAGGTACTTATTTACTTACTTTTTTAAGATATAATTGGCGCACTTACTAATTAACATGGGAAAATATAAATTAACTTGGAGAGACGTAAAACTTGAGGATTTTAAAACATATTTATTCGCCATGTTTAAGGCGTTTATTCCAAAGAAAAAAATAAAAACTTTAGATGAATTAGAGCAGTTTATTCAAACTAAATCTGCATGGGCAACCCAAGTTACCTTATATAATTATTTAAAAACTAGAATGGGAACAAGATACGTTCTTCATTTTGATAATGACGAATTCATGTCATCAGTAAATCTTGCTAAATGGAATATTTATTCAGTTGCATTACAAGACTTAACTTTTTTTACTTTTTCATATTTGAAAGTTAATTTCAATTATCAGGATATTCATAAAGCAAACGAAATTTTCAATAAAATTTTAGATGACGAAATTTCTAATAAGATGCCGTTAGATATTATTGATGAAGCTAGGAAAAGTTTTGATGAACGATTAGAGAAAATAAATTGGGATGTTTATTATCAAGACTTACCTTTTAATCCTAGTGCACTTTCTTTATATAAATGGGCTCCGATTGCAGATGAATTAAAAACTTTAGATCGAAAGATCGTTTTAAATTCGATGATTTTAAAATGGGATGTTGTTAAACAAGAGTTTAAAGATTTAATTCAGTTTTAAATATTTTTTCTATTGTCAACTAAACTATCAACTACACTCGGATCTGCTAGAGTGGTTGTATCTCCTAATTGACCATGCTCATTAGCAGCAATCTTTCTTAGTATTCTTCTCATTATTTTTCCTGATCTTGTTTTAGGAAGACCTGGAGTAAAATGAATTAGATCTGGAGTTGCAAGAGGTCCAATTTGCTTTCTCACCCAAAGTTTAAGATCTCTCTCAAGTTCGCCAGTTTCGGTTTCTCCAGCGTTTAAAGTTACATAACAATATAATCCATTACCTTTAATATCATGAGGGTAACCAACTACAGCGGCCTCAGCTACTTTTGGATGTGCAACAAATGCACTTTCAATTTCAGCAGTTCCCAGGTTATGACCTGAAACAATAATTACATCATCTACACGACCAGTGATCCAGTAATAACCATCTTTATCTCTTCTACATCCATCACCAGTGAAATATTTTCCGTTAAACTGAGAGAAATACGTATCGATAAATCTTTGATGATCTCCATATACTGTTCTCATTTGGCCAGGCCAAGA
>CACMYF010000025.1 GCA_902617805.1 uncultured Pelagibacteraceae bacterium | reverse complement strand
CCAGTTGTTTCAATTGAATTTTGAAATTTTTTTTGATCGATATGAAATTTTGCTCCTTGAAGTTTATATATAAATTTTAATATTTTTCTAAATACAAAATCTCTGTCACTTATTAAATCTTCATATTTAATAAGTAAATATCTCCCATTGTTATTGAAAGATTTCCAGCTATTATAATTTCCACTCCACGTTCCTAAATAAAGTCTAGTTTGTTCGGCAACTCGTTCGCTAAATATATTTCCAAATTTAAATGAATTAATTAATATATCTGCTGATTTTTCAGATGAAGAACCAATATGATTAGCGAGAGAACTTACAATATTTCTTGGATCTCTCACGATATAAATGGCTCCAAGGGAATTGTTTAAATCTGTAAATGCATGATTATTAATATTAAATAAATAACTATGTGTTTTTAAAAATTGAATACTATCTTTTTTATTAAATGACTCTTGTACCTTTATATAATTTCTTAAAACTTCTTCTTCATTTTGAGTATCAATTCCCATTTTTTCAAACAAAGCATTTACGGGAAATTGTTTAATATTTTTAATTAAATCAAAATTATACACACCATCATTTGAAAAGAAATAAGCTGCCAGCATTGACCTTACTAAGGTATTACCACTCTTCGGATATGATGCTAACCAAATAAACATTTTAAAAAAATTTAATTTACTTTAATTTTTTTAAATATACATAAAAAGCACCACTGCCACCATCTTTTACATCTGCTTGTTTAATATCAGTTATTTTTTTCATTAGTTCGTCATTATTTTTGATAAACTCCGGCACTGAGTATTTTAAAATACTTAAATCTTTAGAAACAAATGGATCAGCCTCATTTTTTGAATGCAAACCTTTTCCAGTAACTATGGTAAGTTTATTTGTACCTTCTTTATAACTTTTGTTTATTAAAGATTCTACAATTGCATTCGCTTCTTGCAGTGTACAACCATGTAAGTCAATTGATTGGGATTTAAATAATTTTTTTTCTTTGTTATTAATGTCCTTATTGGGAACTTTATCATTACTTTCTAAAAAAGTTTTCCAGTCTCTTCTATCTTTATCTGTAAGATTATCGTTCAATTAAGTTAATATATTTACCAATTTCCAATTTGGGTTAGCTGAGGACGTGTCTCTTGAAAATACCCATGTATCATATATTTTTTTTATTTTCTCAGGGTCTCCTGATATTATTTTTTTATCTTTGTCTTTAATACAAGTAATAATTTCTGCAATAAAATCTACAGTTACATTTAATATTTTACCAATTTTTTTATGTTCTTTTATTTTTGCAGAATTTACACCAATAAATGTAATCTCTGCATAATGTCCTCTATCACTTCTTTCCTTTAGAGCCTTATTAAATTGATCAAATATTTCTCTGTTTAAAAGTGTTTTACTAGCTACAATTTTATTATCATTATCACTAAAATCTGTAATGATTGTCTCATAAGCAATTTTTGCACCTTTTAAAAATTCATTTTGTGCATTTGTATCAAAATTTTCATTAACTTTTTTAGGTTGAACTTTTTCTACTTTCTTCAATATCTCTTGGAATTGTCCCGGGGCTTTTCCTTCAAAACCAGTTCTTTTTCCTAATATTCCTCTAAGCCTTAAAAAGATAAACCCAGCAATCATTGCTAATAAAATAATATCGATGTATTCAAAACTATAATTCATTGATTTATAGTAATTACTAAGTTGATTAATTTCAACCAGCAATTTAGATTAAGGACAAATGAACTCAATATTATTAGCTATAATTTTAGTGCCAATTATTGAAATTTACCTTTTAATTAAGATTGGGTCTCAAATCGGTGCATTAACAACAATTTTATTAATTTTTACAACAGCTATAGTTGGTATTTATTATGCAAAATACGAGGGTTTAAATACACTTAGGTCTGGATTTATTCAGTTAAGTAAAAATGAAGCGCCTGCTTACGAGATAATTTCAGGAGCAGCAATAGCATTTGCGGCTTTATTATTAATTATTCCAGGGTTTGCAACTGATGTGATTGGATTTTTACTTATATTTCCAATTAGCCGATCATTTGTGTTTAATTTGTTTTTTAAAAAATTTAAAAGAAAGAAAAAAGAAAAAAATAATTTCATTGAGGGCGAATTTGAAGATATAGAGGACGATAATGACCGGTAAATATAAAATTTTAGGTGAATATATTAAAGATTTATCTAGCGAAACACCTGGTGTTGAAACGTATCTTTTTGTAAGAGATAATATTTCAAAGTATCAGCTTGATATTGACATTACCTCAATACCTTTAAAAAATAGAATGATAGAAATTAACACAAAATTCAAATTTGAAGATAAAGAGTCAAACCCAAAAAAATCGTATTTTGAAATGAATTATTCAACAATTATTCAGCTAAACGAAGAGATTAAAGATAAAAAGGAATTGGAGAGAATAATTTTATGTGACGTTCAAAATCAAGTCTATCCTAATTTAGAAAAGTCTTTTATAAATATGTTGCATAATTCTGGTTATAAAAATATAAAATTTGACAAAAAAGTTGATTTCGAAAATCTTTACAATAAAAAATTTAATTAAAATAATTATTCTTTAAGTTTTTTTTAACATATTCTTTATGCAATTTTAACTCTTCGGAAGTAGGCTCAACTATTTTTTTAAAATAATCTGAACTAACATTTTTATTTTTAAAATTTTCCTTTTTTGCATTATGAAAGTTTAAGGTTGGCTCTTTTTGGTCGATTAAATTAATATAAACTTTAGCAAGTAGTTCACAATCAACTAATGCGGTATGTTTTACTCTTCTAGAATTATCTATTCTATATCTTTTGCACAAAGCATCTAAACTTACTTGAGATCCAGGAAATTTATCTCTAGCTATAGCCAGTGTATCTTTAACATCGTTGTCGATTTTTTCTTTACCAATTATTTGCAATTCATTGTTTAAATGAGATATGTCAAATTCTGCATTATGAATAATTAGCCTTTTACCTTTAATGAATTTTAAAAATTCCTGACTTATATCAATGAACTTTTTTTGATCTGATAAAAAAGTGTCAGTATATCCATGAACTTCTAAGGCTTGTTGTGAAACTTTTCGTTCAGGATTTAAATAACAATGAAATTTATTTTTAGTTGGTATTAAATTGTCAAGCTCTATACACCCTATCTCAACTATTCTATGACCATCTTGAACAGATATTCCGGTTGTTTCTGTATCTAAAACTATTTCTTTCATTTGTTTATTTTTCTCAAAACATCTTTAATATTAGTATTAATTGTTTTTTTGGTAAAATCATTTTTAATTATAAAATTAGATTTTTTAATTTTATATTGTGATGAAAATTGAATTTTTTGAAATTTATTAAATAACTTTTTATTAAAATTTTTTCTTTTCGTTAATTTTTTTAAGATATTTGATTTTTTAGAGTCTACAAATATTAAAATGTCTCCCTTTTTGTTAAGCTTATTCTCTAAGAGTAGAGGAACATCTAGTACCACAAACTTTTTATTTTTATTTTTTTTTAAAAAAAATTTCAATTTTTTTCTTATCTCAGTGTGAACTATCTTAAGTATTTTTTTTAAATTTCCTTTTTTTTGTAATATGGCTTCGATAATTTCCTTTTTATCAATTGGAAAAGTTTTTAAATTATTGGGTAATATTTTTTTTAATTTTAAAAATATTTTTCTATTTCTTTTATAAAGTACCGCCACTTCATAATCTGCATCAAATACTGGGTAGCCTAGATTATTTGCTACATAACTTTTGCCCGAACCAATATTTCCTAAAATTCCAATTCTAATCATTTTTTAAAAGTCTTAAAGTATCGAGATTGACTTCTGGTTCAATGCCATGCCATAATTTAAATGCTTCCAAAGCCTGATAAATAAACATTGTTGCACCATTTTCGGTTATATTGCCCAATTGTTTTCCTTCTTTTAAAAAATTTGTTTCAACAGGATTATAAATAACATCATAAAATAATTTTTTTTTGCCAACTTTTGAAAAATCTAAATTTATCTTTTCGTTATTCAAGCCAAGACTTGTAGCATTTATAACTACATCAAAGTTCGTTAAATTCCCCCATTCTAAAATATTCAAGTTCTTAAATAAAATCTTTAAATCTTCAGCTTTTTGTTTGGATCTATTGCTAATAGCAATTTCTGAAACACCCATTTCTTTAATTGCAAAAACTATTGATGGCACCACTCCACCGGCACCTAAAATTAATATTTTTTTACCTTTCATATTAAAATTTAGAGATTTTATTGCTTTATCAAAACCAATGATATCCGTATTGTGTCCAATCAAATTACCTTTTTCAAAAATAATTGTATTTACTGACTGGGTTTGTTCTGCTTGCTTGCTTAGTTTGTCTAAAAAAGGAATTACTTTTTTTTTATATGGAACAGTTACATTGCAACCAGCGATTTTTTGTTTTTTTATATCCTGGATAATTCCATTAATTTCGTTTTCTTCTAATTTTATTTTATCGTAAACAGCATTAATATTGTTTTGTTTTAACCAATAATTCTGAAGTTTTGGGGAAAGCGAATGGCTAATAGGATTTCCAATAACTAAATATTTTTTCATTATAGTGATCCTATGTATTCCTTTATTTTTTTAACAGGCAGACCCATAATTGTATCCTCATCTCCTTTTATGCTTGCAAACAAATTTCTTCCCTCACCTTCTATTTGATAAACATTATAAGCGTAAAGTGTTTCGTCTGGTATATTAGATAAATAGCTTGTTAATTCTTCAAATGAAAAACTTTTCATGGTTAATGTGGCTTTATCAGTATAATTCCAAATCATTGATCCATTTTTTGATAAACAAACAGAGCTAATTAACAGATGTGATTTGCCGTTAAGCTTATTTAATATTGTCAAAGCCTCTTCTCTAGTTTTTGGCTTTGATATTAATTCACCCTCTAGATCTATTACACTATCTGCGCCTAAAACTATTTCATTTGTTTTTTTTAAGCTTACTTTGTTTGCTTTTAATTCAGCTAAATTTTTTGATATAATTTCTGGACTTGCTTTTTCTTTTAACAAACTTATTTTAACAATATCTTCATCAACATTTGATGGAACAACAATACTCTTTATGTTGTTTTTGTCTAAAATTTCTTTTCTAACCTTGCTTTTTGAAGCAAGAATAATTTTATCTAGCATTATTTAAGTATATTTCGTGAATCTTAATTACAGAAGCAGCTGTTTCTTCAACAGATTTCCTTGTGACATCTATAAGGGGCCATTTATATTTTTGAAATGTTCTCTTGGCTTCTAGCACCTCTTTTTTAATATTTTCCAAATCCGTGTATTGAATATTTTCTGTTTCTTTTAAAGAATTCATTCTATTTTTTCTTAAATCAGCCAATCTTTCTGGCTCGGTACTTAATCCTATTACACAGGCCATTTTAGGATTTTTTTTAAGAGTTTCAGGTATTGAATTTTCGTTTACTAAAGGAATATTTGATGTCTTAAATCCTTTGTTAGCTAAATAAATAGATGTGGGTGTTTTGCTAGTCCTGCTTACACCTACAAGAATGATATCAGATTTATGTACCTCATTTATCAAATTTCCATCATCATGATTCATGGTGAACTGAATTGCTTCTATCCTGTCATAATATTCTTCGTTTAATATGTGTTGGCCACTTGGTTCATGTGTTGCTTTTTGATTAAGAATTTTTGAAAAATTTAAAATTAAATTTCCGAGAACACCAAAACACGGAATTTTTTTATCTTCACTAACGTTTGCTAAATATTTAGCTAAATTGTTGTCCACAATAGTATATAGAATTATAGCATTTGTATTTTTTTCAGCATCTTCTAGAATTTTTAAAATTTGATTTTCTGTTCTTGTAAAAGAATAAGAGTGAACTTTATAATCTATATTTAAAAATTGAGCTTTAAGGGCTAAAAATATTCTATCTAAAGTTTCACCAGTTGAATCTGAAATTAAATATATTTGGTATGTATTACTCATGAATAAATTGTTAATAAATTTGTATTATTTTGATTAAATTTCACAATTCAAAACTTTTTAAATTAACCTTGTAAAAACTACTATTTATTAACATTAATAATAAATAGGCTAAAACAATCCACAAAAATTAACATGGTAAAAAAGCTTCATTTTAAACAATTTTAACCACATAGGATGTTGGTAAACTGTAAATATAATGTTTATAAAAAATAATCACCTTTATTCACAAGATATATTACAACTACAATAATTAATAATACTTATTTATGAGACCATTAAACAAAATAATAACTAACAAAGATACCTCATTCAATCCTATATGGATCATGAGGCAAGCAGGTAGATATTTGCCAGAATTTAGAGAAATTAGAAAAGAAAATCCTAATTTTATTAATTTATGTTTAAATGATGATTTATCTTCAGAAATAACATTACAACCTTTGAGAAGATTTGATCTAGATGCTGCAATAATATTTTCAGATATCTTAATGCTTCCTTATGGATTAGGTCAAAAAGTAGAATTTGAAAAAAACTTTGGGCCAAAATTAGGGGAACTAAATCTAAATGAAATTGCTAGGACTGATGAAATTGATTTTGTAGAGAAAATACACCGTGTGTATAAAGCATTAAAAAAAGTTAGCACAGACTCTAGTTTAAAAAATAAAAATACTATTGGATTTACTGGTGCTCCATGGACATTATTAGTTTATATGATTAATCAACAATCACCTAAAAAAAATTTGAAAAAAGATTTTTTTAAAGATGAGTTTTTAATAAACAGAATATTATTAATTATTGAAAAATTTTTAAAGGTTCACATAAAAAATCAAATTGATAACGGCGCGAATGTAATTCAAATTTTTGATAGTTGGGCAGGTTTATTAGATGAAAAAGATTTACCTAACTATGTTTATTCTCCAACTTTAAATCTAGTAAATTATGTAAAATCTTTAAATGTGCCAGTTATATGTTTTCCCAGAGAAATTAAAAATTATAAAGAGTTTTGTGATATTGTTAAGCCTGATGCTGTTAGTATCGACTATAATGTTGATCCAAAAAAAATACTTAGAGATGTAAGTATACCCATACAAGGAGGCTTAGACCCAAAAATTTTGTTAACAGATAAGGAAACATTAAAAAAAGAAGCCTTTAATTATTTAGAAATTTTTCGAGATCACCCGTATATATTTAATCTCGGCCATGGTATTTTGCCTGAAACAAATCCAGAAATGGTTGAAAATTTAATTAAAATTGTAAAAGATTTTAAATGATTGAAAAAAATCACCCACCCATAAGATACGGCAACACAGGAGTGCTTATAGTTAATTTAGGCACACCCGATTCTACTAATTGGCTTGATATAAGAAAATATTTAAAAGAATTTCTCTCTGACAAAAGAGTAATTGAAGTAAATCCTTTAATTTGGCAAATAATTTTAAATTTGTTTATTTTAAATTTTAGGCCCTCTAAAACCGCTAAAGCTTATAAAGAAATTTGGATGAAAGATGAAAATATATCGCCACTTCTTTATTATACAAAAAAGCAAAGTGAGAAAATTTCAAATTCACTATCAAAAGAAAATATAGTCATAGATTTTGCTATGAGATACGGAAATCCGAGTATTAAGAGCAAAATTCATAAATTGCATAAAATGGGCTGTGAAAATTTAATTATACTTCCTCTTTATCCTCAGTATGCGGCAGCCACAACAGCAACAGTTTGTGACGAAGTGTACAGGACTTTAATGAAAATGAGGTGGCAACCGTCCTTAAAAATAATTCCTCATTACGAATCTGACCCACTTTACATTGATGCGCTTGTTAATTCGATTAATAAAAAAATAAATGAAATTAGTTGGAAACCAGATCTCATCATAGCTTCTTATCACGGGATACCAAAAAAATATTTTGATAAAGGTGATCCTTATCATTGTTATTGTCATAAAACGACCAGATTAATTTCAGAAAAATTTAGTTCAATTAAAATTAAAACTACATTTCAGTCTAGATTTGGTCCACAAGAATGGCTCCAACCATACACTGACAAGACTTTAGAAAATTTGCCCAAAGAAGGTGTTAAAAATGTTCTCACAATCTGTCCAGGGTTTGCTTCTGATTGTGTAGAGACTTTAGAGGAAATACAAATTCAAGCTAAAGAAAGTTTTTTAAATTCAGGCGGAGAAAATTTTGATATGGTCCCCTGTTTAAATGACAATAATGATCATATAACTTTATTAAACTCCTTAATCGAAAGAAATATCTGATACATGAATTCGTATTTATTATTTAAATCTTTACATTTAATTGCTGTAGTTTCTTGGATGGCTGGTCTTTTATATCTTCCTAGAATTTTTGTTTACCACGTTGAAAATAAAGAGAAAAAAGAAGCAACTGATATTTTTGAGGTGATGGAAAAAAAATTATTTTTTTACATTATGCGACCCGCAATGATTTTTACTTGGGTTTTTGGATTAGTATTAATCTATATAAACGGAATAGACATATTTTCTCAATTATGGTTTCAAATAAAGATTGTCTTAGTAATATTATTATCAGCATATAATGATTATTTAGGAAAATGTCTTGTTGCTCTAAAAAATTCTACAAATACAAGATCTGCAAAATTTTTTAGAATAATTAACGAAATACCGACGGTTATCTTAATAATTGTTGTATTTTTAGCTATTTTTAAGCCAATCTAGGGTTGAAATAATAACAGCAGTATATATATTATTGACATCTGATAAGTCCTTATCAAAAAATTAATCATGAATATTCAAGAACTAAAACTTAAATCATCTGAACAGCTTATTACACAAGCAGAAGAGCTTGGCATAGAAAATGCTAGTACATTAAGAAAACAGGAAATACTTTTTGCCATTCTAAAAAAGGTTGCTGAAAAAGAAGAAATTACTGGGGTAGGCGTTTTGCAATTATTACAAGATGGTTTTGGCTTTTTAAGGGCAATGGAATCCAATTATCTTCCGGGACCAGACGACATTTATGTAAGCCCAAGCCAGATCAGAAAATTTGGATTAAGAACCGGAGACACTGTCGAGGGACCAGTAAGAGCCCCTAAAGAAGGAGAAAGATATTTTGCATTATTACAGGTTAGTAAAATAAATTTTGAGGAACCAGAAAAAGCTAGACACAAAATTGCATTTGATAACTTGACGCCACTATATCCAGATAAACAATTAGTGATGGAAGTTGAAACTACAAAAGTTGAAAAAAAACAAGATTTAACGCCAAGACTTATTGATCTGGTCAGCCCAATCGGAAAGGGACAAAGATCTATAATTATTTCTCCACCTAAAGCTGGTAAGACAATGATTTTGCAAAGTATTGCAAACTCAATAGCTAAAAATTATCCAGAGTGTTACTTGATGGTATTGCTGATTGATGAGCGTCCAGAAGAAGTAACTGACATGCAAAGAACCGTAAAAGGTGAGGTAATTAGCTCTACTTTCGACGAACCAGCTCAGAGGCACGTAGCAGTGGCTGAAATGGTTATTGAAAAAGCCAAGAGACTAACTGAACATAAAAAAGATGTTATTATTTTGTTAGATTCTATAACAAGATTAGGAAGAGCTTATAACGCTGTAATACCAAGTTCAGGTAAAGTTTTAACAGGAGGTGTTGATGCAAATGCTCTTCAAAGACCTAAAAGGTTTTTTGGAGCAGCAAGAAATATTGAAGAAGGTGGTTCATTAACGATTATTTCTACAGCTTTAATTGATACTGGAAGTAGAATGGATGAAGTAATATTTGAAGAATTTAAAGGGACAGGTAA
>CACMYF010000024.1 GCA_902617805.1 uncultured Pelagibacteraceae bacterium | reverse complement strand
GACAATTCAAACAGCTGTACTAATCGAAACTTTAGTTGCATTAGGCGCTGAAGTTCGTTGGTCTTCTTGTAATATTTTTTCAACTCAGGATCATGCAGCTGCTGCAATTGCAAAGGCTGGGATCCCTGTTTATGCCTGGAAGGGTGAAACAGAAGAGGAATATTTATGGTGCATTAAACAAACTATAGTTGGAAAACCTGACTGGAAGCCTAACATGTTATTAGATGACGGTGGAGATTTAACAGCTATCATGCATAACGAGTATCAGGATTTAATGAAAGATATTAAGGGTGTTTCTGAAGAGACTACCACTGGAATTAAAGCACTAAATAAAATGGAAAAAGATAAATCCCTATTGGTTCCAGCAATAAACGTGAACGATTCTGTCACAAAATCAAAATTTGATAATTTATATGGGTGTAGAGAAAGTTTAGTTGACGGGATAAGAAGAGCTACTGATGTAATGATGTCTGGAAAAATTGCAATTGTTGCTGGTTTTGGAGACGTTGGAAAAGGAAGTGCTGCATCTTTAAGACAAAGTGGTGCTAGAGTTTTAGTTACTGAGGCAGATCCAATTTGTGCTCTCCAAGCTGCAATGGAAGGTTATGAAGTGGTATTAATGGAGGAGGCTATAAGTAGAGCGGATATAGTTGTAACAGCTACAGGTAACAAAGATATTGTTACCGCAGACCATATGAGAGATATGAAGGATAGAGCAATCTTATGTAATATTGGTCACTTTGATAATGAAATACAAGTTGAGGCTCTTAAGAATTATAAGTGGACTGAAGTAAAACCTCAAGTGCATGAAATAGAGTTGCCTAGTGGTAAAAGAATTATTCTTTTAGCTGAAGGAAGATTAGTTAATCTTGGTTGTGCAACTGGACATCCAAGTTTTGTAATGAGTGCATCATTTACTAATCAAGTTATTGCTCAAATAGAACTTTGGCATAATCATAAAAATTATGAAAATAAAGTTTATGTACTTCCAAAACATTTAGATGAAAAAGTAGCAACTTTGCATTTAAAAAAAGTTGGGGCAAAACTAACAAAATTATCAAAAGAGCAAGCAGATTATATAAGCGTTGGAACAGAAGGTCCTTTCAAACCAGATGCCTATCGCTATTAAAGATAGCACAATCGATATCACTTCAGAGAAGTTAACTAAAGAATTAGCTAAAGAATTTACAAAATATCTTAAAGGCGGCGAGTTTGTTTTTTTATATGGAGAGGTGGGCGTTGGTAAAACAACCTTTGTTAAATATTTTATAAATGAGTATCAAAACATAAATAATTTAACACAAACTGAAATTACAAGCCCTACTTTTAGTTTATTAAATGAGTATCAGGTGAAAGATATAAGAATAAAACATTATGATTTATTTAGAATTAATAGGAAAGAAGATATCAATAATTTAGATATTTTTGAAAAAGATAATAAATTAATTACGCTTATAGAATGGCCACAATTGATCGCTGATAAACAAGATATAAAATTTATAACTTTAACATTTAATTATTTAAATCAATTAAATGATAGAACTGTAGATATAAAAGTTTAAATTAAAACCTATTTTGATGAAAAGCTTAGCAAAATTAAAAAAAATAAAAGGTGATGCGTCTTTTAGAGAATTTTATAGAAACAGAGAAAATAAATCTATTATTGTAATATCCAAGAAAGAAAAGTTAAAAAATCTTTTAATTTATGATGCGATAAATAAAATTTTAATTAAAAATAAAATTCTAGCACCAAATCTAATAAGCGAAAATTACATTAATAATTATGTAGAAATAAATGACTTCGGAGATCAAACTTTGTTTCAAATTTTAAAAAACAAAAAGAATAATAAATATGTCATTTTTAAAAAGATAATAAAAATTTTAAATAAAATACAATTAATAAAAGATAAAAAAGTAAAAAATTTTAAAAACAAATTATATAAAGTTCAAGAATATGAAAACAAAATTTTATTTGATGAAGCTAAACTTTTTTGTGACTGGTATGTACCAAAGATATTGTCTAAATCCAAAAGTATTCAATTTAAAAAAAAATTTAGATTAGAGATAAAAAAATTATTATCAAAATTAAATTATAAAAATGTTACATTTGTTCATAGAGATTTTCATGTTTCAAATTTGATGTATTACAATAAAAAAATTGCAGTAATAGATAGTCAAGATGCACTAATGGGTAATAGAGCTTACGATTTAGCATCTTTAATTGACGATGTGAGATTAAAAACATCTAATGAACTTAAAGAGAAAGTGTTTAAATTTTACATCAAAACAAATAAAAAAATTGATTTGGAAAAATTTAAAAAAGATTTTGAAATATTATCTGTTTTAAGGAATTTAAAAATAATCGGTATATTTATGCGTTTAGCTGAAAGAGATAATAAAAAAAAATATCTTAAATCAATTCCTTACGCTTGGGAATTGATTAATCATAGAATTAAAGAGCAAAAACAATTTAACAATTTGATGTTGCTATTAAAAAATAATTTTCCAAAATTTATAAGGTGAAGTTGTGAAAATAAATACAGCCTTAATTTTATGTGCAGGTTTTGGTAAGAGATTAAACCCAATTACTTTAAATACTCCTAAGCCCTTATTAGAGATTAAAGATGTAAGTATGCTGGAGAGATGTATTAATTTAATCGAAAAACTAGGTATTCAAAAAATCTTAATAAATACTTTTTATTTAAAGGATCAATTTTCAGTTTTTTTAAACAGTAAAAATTTCAATATTGATATCAAAATAATTGAAGATGGTGAGCATATTTTAGATACAGGGGGAGGTATTCAAAATATGATTAAAGACTCTAATGAAAAGGATTTTATAATTTTTAATCCAGATACAATCTGGAGTAATGACTATAAAGATGAGATATTAAAAATGGAAAAAATGTATTTTTCTGAAAAATTAGAAAACATTCTTCTTTTAGTAAATAAAAAATTTAGTTTTGATAAAAAGTTAAAAGGTGATTTTAATTTAAAAAATAATTTAATTAACAAAGAGGTTGAAAAAGAATTTATTTACATTGGATGTCAAATAATTAATAAAAAATTATTTATTAAAGAGAAAATACAAAATTACTCAATTTTGGAAATTTGGAATAATTTATTAGATCAAAAAAAATTATTTGGTTATGAAAGCCAAAAAGATTTTTATCATTTAACTGATCTGGATATTTTTAAAAAACTAAAAGATCTTTAGCTCTTTCTTGATCAAGATATTTGCAATTAGAAATTTTGCCGTTTTCTAATTTAATTAAAAGTGGGTTTCCTGTTGGAATTTCAAGTTTAGAGATTTCATTATTATTTAAATTAAACAAATATTTGCAAAGAGCTCTAATAGAGTTTCCATGAGCAGAAATAAGAATATTTTCACTTGATTTCTGTTCTATCTCTTTACTGTAAAACTTTATTACTCTTTCATATGTATCTTTTAGTGACTCGGTATCAGGAATTTTTTCTAAAGGAATTTTTTTGTATGTTTCAATATTTAGTGGGTGATATGGATTTTTTTTATCTAAAGGGTCGGGTCTAAGGTCCCAAGAACGTCTAAATTGATGAACTTTTTCTTCTCCAAGTTTTTTTTTCATTTCATCTTTATTTAAACCCGTGAGGGTTCCATAATGTCTTTCGTTAAATTCCCATACATTTTTTACTTCTTTAAAATCTTTTAATTCTTCTTGTATTATTTTTAATGTATTTTTTGCTCTTAGCTGAAAAGACGAATAATAAAGATTGATTTCAATATTTTCTTGTTTTATCAATTGGCCTGCTTTTTTTGCTTCTGATCTTCCATTTTCTGTTAAATCTACATCTACCCATCCAGTAAATTTTTTTTCAAGATTCCAGATACTTTGACCATGCCTAACTAAAATTAAATAACTCATTTGTTTAACTTTTAGATTAATTTGATAAATAAACCATATTATTAATGATTAATTTTTTTTCAAAATATAAATTTATTTTTTATTTATTCAATTTAATTTTAATTTTATTGTACTTATTCCCAGGCAGTATACTAGGATGGTTCATTTATAATAATAAAAATGTACAGCCACAGATATCACCTAATTTTATTGTTTCTACAAATCATGTCTATGCGTTTTTAGTTCTTAGTTTAGTTGGTTTTTTAAGTTACAA
Source organism: uncultured Pelagibacteraceae bacterium (assembly GCA_902617805.1). Classification (GTDB taxonomy): domain Bacteria; phylum Pseudomonadota; class Alphaproteobacteria; order Pelagibacterales; family Pelagibacteraceae; genus Pelagibacter. Next base: position 6,903 of record CACMYF010000024.1, on the reverse strand, counting down.
AAGAAAATCATATTTTTATTTAAGTTTTTATTTAATTTTTTTATCTTCAATACTTGAAATTATGCATATATTCATTCCTCAAAGAGGCTTTGAGTTCGCAGATTTATTTGGAAACCTAGTAGGTGTAACAATAATAATAATTTTAAGTTATTTATTAAGAACATATGAGAATTTTAAAGGTTAATCATTTTATTATTTTACTTTTTTTAGTTTCAAGCTGTTCTTCAATTCCTAAAAATACTGCAGATAGTTGTTCGATATTTAATGAAAGATACATGTGGTATAAACATGCAAAAAAAGCTGAGAAAAAATGGGGGACCCCAGTTTATTTACAGCTTGCAATTATAAAAATAGAGTCCAGTTTTGATTGGTTAGCAAAACCTCCTAGACAGAAATTATTTAAAGTAGTGCCTTATAAGAGACCATCAAGTTCTTTCGGGTATTCACAGGCTGTAAAAGGAACGTGGAAACAATATAAAGAGGAAACTGGGAATAAGCTTGCTGCTAGGACAAGATTTAAAGACAGTGTAGATTTTATTGGTTGGTATACTAATAAAACTGAAAAAATTTTAAAAGTTTCAAAAAAAGATGCTTTCAAGCAGTATATTGCTTATCATGAAGGGTGGGGTAACTATAAAAATTATAAAAATAATAAAAAAGTAATTAATTTAGCCAAAAGAGTGGAAAAACAATCAAATATTTATAAGCAACAATTATCAGAATGTAAAAATTCTTTATCAACATCAAAATATATTATTTTTTAATTTAGCTGTTTTTTTAATTCAATATCAACTGCATCAATACGCTTAGTATTTTTCGCAAGAGCTAAATACATTGTTGGAGTTACATACAAAGTAAAGAAAGTTGAAATAATCATTCCTCCTAAAATTGTAGAACCCACAGCCAATCTAGACCCTTCACCTGCGCCTGGGCCAATATTCCCAATAACTAATGGAAGCATTGCTATCATTGTACTAAGTGAAGTCATTATGATTGGTCGAATTCTTAGTTGGCAAGCTTTAATTATAGCATCCTGGATTTTCACACCGGTAGTTCTTATCTGATTTGTATAGTCTACAATCAAAATACTATTCTTTGTGGATATACCAATGAGTATTATTAAAGCAATTTGAGAGAAAATATTTACTGAACTATTTAAAAATAAAATAAACACTAAGCCACCGAATACAGCTAATGGAACTGTTAAAATAATAATAAATGGATGAACAAAGGAGTTAAATGTTGCTGCCATTACTAAATAGGCAGTTAACAAAGCAAGAGCGAAAATTAAGTATATTTCATTTGTTGTTTCTTTTAACTCTTCAGATTTTCCTTTCCAGGTGATTTGATTTTGAGGAGCAACTCTAATCATGACATCTTCCAGGTATTTTATAGCCTCTGTTAGAGTGTAATCTTCTGCAAGCGCAGCAGAAATTGTAACTGCTCTTTGACGATTGTATCTTGGAAGCGCTTCAGCAGTGCCTTTCTCTTTAAACTCAACTAAACTTGCAACAGATACAAGTTTACCAGTTGTTTCAGATCTAACAAAAATTTTTGACAACCCATCTTTATCTCGTCTGTCGGCTAAATATTGTTGTAAAATAATTGGGTATTCTCTTCCTTCTTTACTAAAAGTTGTTACTCTTTTTCCTCCATAAAGAGTTTCTAGAGTTCTACCTATATTTTCAGTAGAAACTCCCAAATCATTTGCTCTATTTTTATTAGTGATTAATTTAACCTCAGGTTTATTTTTTGTATAATCACTTTCAATTCTAGACATATTTCTATTTTTTCTTAATTCTCTTAAGACACTATTTTGAATTTCTTCTAATTCTTCGTAGCTAGATCCATATATCACCATTTGAACGGGCTTATTGTAACTAGATACTCTTATTGATTGTGGAGAAATTGGAAAAGCAAAAGTTTCAGGCACAGAAACCACTTGTCCAATTGCTTCTCTTAATATTGTTTGACTACCTTTTTCTCTATTTTTCCATTCATCAAGTAATGCAATAATTATAAAACTGTTATAAGACGTTGCAGATCTTCCAAAACCAGGAACTCTCATGATTAGTCTTGCATATGGACTGTCTTCTGCCTGCAATAATCTTAATATTCTTCCTTCAATTATTTGTGCTTTTTCCTGGGTATATTCAAATGAACTTCCTTCATCAGTTGACCCAATAATTAAATAAGCACCCCTATCTTCAATTGGTATTAATTCTTTTTTGGAAAAACTAAACAAATAAGCTGAGGCAGCAATAATTAAAATTATAAATATCGAAATAGTTTTTTGCTTATTCACCCAATATTTAAGTGAGTTTACATAAAATCCTGTAAAAGATTTAAATCCATTATTAAATTTTTTTACAAAGAAATTAATTTTTTCTTTTTTGTTTAAAAATTTACTTCCTAGCATTGGAGATAATGTTAATGCCACAAAAGAAGATACAACAATTGAAAAAGATAAGGCTATTGCTGTTTCTTTAAACAAGGTTCCCGATATTCCTTTAATAAAAATTAAGGGTAAAAATACAGCTATAAGAATTAAAGTCGTTGCAATAATTGCAAATGTAATTTGTTTAGAACCCTTGTAAGCAGCCACTAAAGGTGTTTCACCATTTTCAATTCTTGTATAGATCGCATCAGTCATGATCACAGAGTCATCAGTGATTATACCAATTGCTAGAATAAAACTTAGTAATACAAAAATATTTATTGATAGATCAAATATATATAACCCTAGAAATGATCCAATAAGACTAACTGGTAAAGCAACCGCAGGCACTATTACTGCTTTAAGGTTACCTAAAAAAAGATAAATAATTAAAACAACTAATACAAATGCAATTACTAAACTTTTATATACTTCTTCTATTGCAGCACCAATGTAGGTTGCTCTGTTAAATGCTATTTCTAACTTTAATCCATCAGGTAAGGATTTGTTAAGTTCTTTGATTTTAGTTTTTATTTGTTTAGAAAGCTCTACCGTTGATGCACCACTTTTAGCATAAATACCAATACCAACAGTTTTTAAATTTACTGCATTTTTTCTTTGTGCTTTAAATAAAGTTTTTTCTGAAACAGGTCCAAACTCAACATTAGCCACATCAGATAAAATGATAACTTTTTCTTTATTTTTCTTAAGTGGCAATTGTTTAATAGTATCAATATTAGAATAGGATTTATCAATGTTTAAAGTTAAGTCTTTGTTATTAGCTTCTAAGGTTCCAGCTGGAAGATTTATATTCTCATTTCTTAGAGCTCTTTCAACTTCTTGAATTGTAAGATCATTTGCAGCTAATTTTATTGGATCTATCCAAACTCTGACACTAAGCTCTCTTAATCCACCAACTAAAATTCGACCTACGTTTGGTACACTTGAGAATGCATCTATTAGATATCTTTCAGCGTAATCACCTAAATCTAAATCATTCCAAGTTGGGGATGATAAAGCTACCCACATTGTAGTTGTAAAACCTGCTGCCTGTTTTAAAATTTGCGGAGGGTTTGACTCACTTGGTAAATTGTCAACAACTCTTGCAACCCTTTCCCTAATATCATTAGCTGCATCATCCAAATCAATGTCTGTGTTGAATTGAATATTAATTCTACTTCTTCCATTGAGAGAACTTGAGTCAATATTTTTGATACCCTCAGCTCCACCAATTACATCCTCTAATTTTTGAGTTATTTCTTCATCAACAATTTCGGCTGAAGCAGATTTATAATCAGTTTGAACTTGAACTACTGGAGGCTGTATACCATCAGGAAGTTCTCTTACTGGCAATTCTAAAAAGACAAAAATACCAAAAATAATTAGTATTAAAGACATAACCCAAGCTACCACAGGTCGTTTAATGCTAACTTCAGTTATAAACATTTAATTATTTTTTCTCTTTATCTGATTTTTTAAAAATATTTTTCAACCAATCAAATTTACCTTTTTTTTCTTCAGCTTTTTTTGATTTATCTTTTTTACCCCAGCTAGAATTTCCTTGTTTTTTTTTAGCACCTTTCTCAATAGGTCTGATTGTTAAATTTGGTCTTACTTTTTTTGTTCCCTCTGCAACTATTTTATCTCCATTATTTAATCCATCCAATATTTCTACAAAGCCTAAGTATCTATCACCAATTACTACCTTTGTTTTCATTACTTTATTTTTTTCATCTACTTTATAAATAAAAACATTTTCACCCTCGACAATTGTACTAGTGTCAGGAGCACTTAAGCCATTTCTTACATCATATTTAATTGATATTTCTAAAAATGAGCCAGGTAATATTTCACCTGATGAATTGTCCATCTTAATTCTTGTTGCTAAAGCTCTTGTATCTTCACTTATCCTGCTAGCAAAAGAATCTACTTCACCTTTATAAATTTTATTTTTATATCCAGAAAATTTAATATCAACTGGCAGACCAACTTTAATAAATGGTACAAAAATTTCAGGTATATCTACATCACAATATATTGAGCTAGTATCTTCAAGATTAATTAGTATTGAAGATTTTGAAACTTCTATATCTTCTGAAAATTCTCTTTTTCCAATAACACCATCAAATTGTGCAATAACTTTTCGATTTTTAAGCTCAGCAATTACATCACCCTTTTTAACTTTTTGATTAAATTTTATAGGTTTTAATATTTCATATTTTTCAATTTTAAATGATTGTGTTTGAATTGGAGTTGCCGTTCCATAGGTACTAACAACATTTTCAAAAACTCTTTCTTGAGTAGTAGTTATTATTATTCCAGGAGGCGGTCTTTTACTAAATTTTTTTTTGAAATGATTTCCTATCATTGTTCTTCCAATGATCACTGTTGCAATGATTAAGAAAAATATTATTACTATACTTGTTATTTTTGTAGATGTTTTCATAAGTTAATTTTTTCCGTATTCAGCCCAAGAGCCATCGTAAATTGTCGGCATATATTTAGCATTTATTAAAGAATAAGCTAGTGCCAATACACTTGCAGTCACTCCAGAACCACATGAAAATACTAGATTTTTATCATGGCCAAATTTAAAGGACTTAAATTTTTCCATTATTTTATCTTTACTAACGAAAGTATGGTCTTCGTTTACTAATTCAGAAAAGGGTAGGCAAAAAGAATTTTCTATTGAACCACTTCTAAGACCTTTCCTTGGTTCAGCAACTTTACCTTCAAATCTCTCTCTACTTCTTGCATCAACAACATTAAATTTTCCTGTATCAATATTTTCATCTATTTGTTTTTTATTTTTAACAAGTTCTTTATTTTCTTTACATATATACTTTGAAATTTGAGTGGTCACTTTTTTGTTATCTGTAGATTTATTTTCTTTTTTCCATTTTTTTAATCCACCATCTAAAACATGAACTAGTTTAGGGTCATGTCCATAATAAATTAAATTGTACCAACATCTGCAAGAACTAATAACATCAGAGTTATCGTAAACTACTATTCGATCATTATTTTCTATACCCATATTGCTCATTATTTTTTCCCAAGATTTAGTATCTGTAAGCATATGTGGTAAATCAGTATCTAATTTAGAATTTTTATCTAAATCAAAAAAAATAGCATTTGGAATATGTTCCTCTTTATATTCCTCAAAACCGTTTCTTTGAGTTTGTGGCATATGCCATGAGCAATCAATAATTTTTACTTTATCAATATTATTTTCTAACCAACTTGTATCAACTAAAGACATTTTATCTTTTTTCCAAATATCGTTGATGATACTCTTCAGCTGGGCAATAATTCTTAACTAAAGAAGTTTTTGTAACTACTTTTCCTGATAATTTGACATTTTCTTTTTCTATCATTTTTTCAGCAGTAATTTTTTGCTGATCATTTAAATAAAATATTTCACTTCTATATTGAGTTCCAAAATCTGGTCCTTGAGAATTTAAGGTTGTTGGATCATGAATTTCAAAAAAATATTCAAGAATTTTCTCGTAAGATATTACTTTAGGATCAAAATCTAATTTTACTACTTCTGCATGATTTGTTGTGCCTGTGCATACTTCTTTATAATTTGTTTCAGCATTATGACCTCCACAATAACCTACTTCTGTTTTTATAACTCCATCAAGTTTACTAAACTTGATTTCTGGTCCCCAAAAACATCCTAATCCTAAAATTGCTATTTCCATTGATAATTAACTTAATTAATCTAAAGTTAATCATATGCTATCAAAAAATCAATTAGGCTTTTTTTATATGTTCATATCGGTATGTGCATTTTCACTTATGGATGTGATTGTTAAATGGTCTGAGGATTATCCTGTTGGACAAGTATTATTTTTCAGGGGATTTTGTGGAATAATTCCTATTTTATTCCTTATTCCTAAAGATAGATATTTAGATTTTTACAAAACAACGAGACCATTTCTTCATTTTAAAAGATGTTTAGCAGGATTAATTGCTTTGGTTTCTATATTTATAGCATTAAGAAATTTGCCTTTAGCAACAGTTGTAAGTATTTCTTTTGCAGCACCAATATTTATAACAATATTTTCAATTTTTTTATTAAAAGAAAAAGTTGGTATTTATCGATGGTTAGCAGTTTTAGTAGGATTTGTTGGTATAATTTTCATCACTGAGCCAGGTTTTAGCTCTTTAAATTTATATTATATTTATCCAATAATATTTTGCTTAGGCTTATCTTATGTAGCTATTGCTATAAGAAAATTATCGTCAACTGAGCCCGCTTGGTTGATTAGTTTTTTCTTTTCATTCTCAATAATGCTTCTAAGTTTTTTATCTTTTTATCAGGGATGGATCTTGCCAAGTTTACTTGATTTATTTCTGCTATCTATGGTCGGTATATTAGGTGGTCTTGCTAATTTATGGTTGTCACAATCTTATAAATATTCAGAAGTGAGTTTGGTTTCTCCCTTAAAATATCTTGG
>CACMYF010000023.1 GCA_902617805.1 uncultured Pelagibacteraceae bacterium | reverse complement strand
AAAATTACAAGCTATAAAAATAAATATGAAGAGGTAAAATCTGATTTGTTTAAATTACTCATTCAGTCATCAATTAAAAATATTGATAAAAAAATAATTAAAAAATCGAAAAATATAAAAGTGAAATCTAACACTTCAAAAAATAAATTTTTATCAATAGTCAAAAAGGCAAAAAAATATATAAAATTAGGGGATATTTTTCAGGTTGTTTTAAGCCAAAGATTTGAGGCAAAATTGACAAAAAAACCGTTAGATATTTATAAAAAACTTAGAGTAACAAACCCTTCTCCTTTTATGTTTTTCTTTAATTTTGAGGATTTTCAAATAATCGGTGCAAGTCCAGAAATACTTGTGAGACTTAGGGATAATAAAATTACTGTAAGACCAATTGCAGGAACTAGACCAAGGGGCAAAACTAAAAAAGAAGATCTTTTTTATGAAAGAGACCTACTTAAAGATAAAAAAGAGCTTTCAGAGCATTTGATGCTTCTTGATTTGGGTAGAAATGATGCTGGTAAAGTTTCAAAGATAAATTCAGTAAAGGTTACAGAAAGCTTCATTATTGAAAGATATTCTCATGTAATGCATATAGTTTCAAATGTAGTTGGGGAATATAATAAAAAAATTTCAAAATTTAAATCTCTCTTGGCAGGTTTTCCAGCGGGTACTGTATCTGGAGCTCCAAAAATTAGAGCTATGGAAATTATAGATGAATTAGAAACAACGAAAAGAAAAGTATATGCAGGTGGAATTGGATATTTTGCTGCAAATGGAGAATTTGATACATGCATAGCATTAAGAACTGCTGTTGCTAAAAATAAAAAATTTTATGTGCAAGCAGGTGCAGGTATAGTTGCGGATAGTAAACCCAAAAATGAATATGAGGAAACAGTTAATAAAGCGAAAGCTTTAATAAATGCTTTAAGATAATGAAAGTATTGTTAATAGATAATTACGATAGTTTTACTTTTAATTTGTATCACTATATCTCCTCATTAAATATTAAAGTTGATGTGGTTAGGAATGATAAAATTAATTCTAAAGAAATCATTAAAAAGAAATATGATAAAATTGTTATTTCACCAGGACCTGGCAACCCAAATCAATCTGGCAATTGTATTAAAATATTGAAATCATTATACAAAGAATTACCTTTTTTAGGAGTGTGTTTGGGTCATCAGATAATTGGACAAGTTTTTGGATCAAAAATTATACAAGCAAGAAAGTTAATGCATGGCAAAACAAGCAAAATTAAATCTAAAAAAATCGGTATTTTAAAAAATCTCCCAAATACATTTGAAGCTACCAGATATCATAGTTTGGTAATTGATAAAAAAACATTATCAAAAGAGCTGGTGATTACAGCTGAAACAGAGGATGGCGTTATAATGGGTGTTCAACATAAAAAATTCAACATTCATGGCGTGCAATTTCATCCTGAAAGTATAAAAACTAAATTTGGGATGAAAATACTAAGAAACTTTATAAATTGTTAAATTTATGGATCAAATTTTAGAAAAACTAACAAATAAACAAGATTTAACATTTGAGGAAAGTAAGTCTGCATTTGAAATTTTAATGACTGGAAAAGCCAGTGATGAACAAATTTTTAACTTTTTAACACTTTTATCTGAAAAAGGTGAAGTTGCCGATGAAATAGCTGGTGGTGTTTTTGTATTAAGAGAAAAATCAAAAAGAGTTAATGTAAGTGATTGTATTGATACTTGTGGAACAGGCGGTGATGGCATGAATACACTTAATATTTCAACAGCTTCTGCTCTACTTTTAGCTAGCATGGGTACAAAAGTTGCTAAACATGGTAATAAAGCTGTTTCTTCAAAATGTGGATCTGGTGATGTTCTGGAGGCTCTTAAAATTAAAATTGATCTAGAGCCAAAAGATATTGAGAGTGAAATTAGAAGTAATAATTTTGGTTTTATGTTTGCGCCCAATTATCATAGTGCAATGAGATTTGTAGGACCTGTAAGAAAAAAAATTGGAAAAAGAACCATTTTTAATATGATTGGTCCATTAAGTAATCCAGCTCTAGTAGAAAGACAAGTTGTAGGAGTTTTTGATAAAAAATTATTAAAAATTTTTGCAGAAGGACTTAAAAATTTAAATTTAAAATTTGCTTGGATAGTAAATAGCGAGGATGGATTAGATGAAATATCTCCATATGCAATCACTAATGTTATTCAATTAAAAGATGGTCAAATATCTGAAATAAAAATAGATCCAAACGCTTTGGGGGTTAATGCAGATAATTTTAAAAATTTAGTGGGTGATGATGCAAAATTTAATGCTGATAAGATGATTGAAATATTTAAAGGCGAAGATAATGATTTTTCAAAAGCTGTTTGTTTAAATGCTGCAGCGGGATTAATTGTTGGAGAAAAATTTTCAGACTTTTCTGAAGCATATAATTACACAAGAGAATTTATCCTTTCTGGAAAAACCTTTTTACATCTAGAAAAAATTAAAAATGTCTGAAAATATACTTCAAAATATCATTCAAAAGAAAATTGAAAAAGTTAATAAATTAAAAAAAACCTTAGATCTTAAAACTTTGGATGAATTAATTAATAAAAACAACAGCTATATTAATTTTAAAGAGAAAATAGAAAATAATATTAAAAATAATAAAACTTCAATTATTGCTGAAATTAAAAAAGCAAGTCCTTCAGCGGGTATACTAATTGATGATTATAATCCTGTAGATATTGCTCAGATTTATTTAAATAATAAAGCAACTTGCCTTTCAGTTTTAACAGAAGAAGATTATTTTTTAGGAAATTTAATTCACATAAGCAAAATAAAAGATAAAATAAATTTACCTGTATTGTGTAAGGATTTTTTTATCGATAAATTTCAAATACCTTTAGCAAAAAGTTATGGCGCTGATGCTATTTTAATTATTTTGGCTGGGGTTTCAGATGATCTTGCTTCTGAATTATATGATGAAGCTATGAAATACAATATGTCGGTTATAGTTGAAGTTCATACAGTAGAAGAAGCTAAAAAAGCCTTAAATTTTAAAAATGCATTAATTGGAATAAACAATAGAAATTTAAAAACACTTAAAACTGATATAAATACAACTTATGATATTTATGATGTTGTAAAAAGTCACAAAGGTCCTTTAATATCTGAAAGTGGAATCAAGAATAAAGATGAGCTATTAGAGCTTAATAGCAAAACATCAATTAACACTTTTTTAATTGGTGAATCACTTTTGAAAAACTTAGATAAAAATTCTATTTTTTCAGTTTTATAGTCAAATAAAGCCCTATTTTGCTAGTTTTTTTTAGTATTGTTAATTTAAAAGAACTTTTATAGAACATTATTTGTACGATATTTGTTCTTATGCTAACAAAAAAACAAAAAAACCTACTTTTATTTATCAACAAAAAGTTGAGAAGTTCTGGTGTATCTCCTTCATATGAGGAAATGAAACAGTCTCTTAATTTAAAATCTAAATCAGGTATTCATAGATTAATTAGTGCTTTAGAGGAAAGAGGTTTCATTAAAAGATTAGCTCATAAAGCAAGAGCTTTAGAGGTAATTAAATTACCAGAAACAGCCTCTGCAAATGATATTTATAATAGTTTTTCACCTAGTGTGATTAAAGGTGGACTAGATGAAGAACAAACTAATTCTGATGATGAAGTAGATGTCCCAGTACTTGGAAAAATTGCAGCTGGAACACCTGTTGAAGCAATACAAAATGAGGTTTCTAGAATTCCTTTACCAAATAATTTAGAGAAAAATGGTGATTACTTTGGATTAAAAGTTCAAGGTGACTCTATGATAGATGCAGGTATTCATGAAGGTGATACTGTTATTATTAAAAGAACTGATACTGCTGATAACGGTAAAATTGTCGTTGCTTTAATAGATGAGCATGAGGCAATGTTAAAAAGAATTCGAAAAAAAGGTAAAGTTGTAGCTCTTGAAAGCGCTAATAGAAACTATGAAACTAAGATTTTTGGACCTGATAGAGTAAAAGTTCAAGGAGTTTTAGTATCTTTATATAGAAACTTCTAAAAAAATAGTCTAAACAACTCTGATGTCTAAAGTAGCAACACGTTTTGCGCCATCTCCTACTGGAGCTCTTCATATTGGTGGAGTTAGAACTGCCTTATTTAATTGGTTGTTCTCTAAAAATCAAAAAGGAACTTTTCATCTTAGGATTGAAGATACTGATAAAGAAAGATCCAAAGAGGAACATAAAATACAAATTATTAATTCATTAAAGTGGATAGGTATTGAACATGATGGCGAAGAGTATATTCAATCACAAAAAATAGAAGATCACATTAAAATTGCTAATGAATTATTACAAAAAGGTAATGCATATAAATGTTACTGTTCTGCTGAAGAGATAGATGAGCAAAAAAAAAGAGCTAAGCAAAAAAAGATGCCATATATTTATAATAGAAAATGGAGAGATGCTGATGAAAAAGATGCTCCTAAAGATATTAAACCCGTAATTAGATTTAAAAGTAAAATAGAGGGAAATTCTAAACTTAAAGATCTAGTTCAAGGAGATGTAGAAATTGAAAATAATACAATAGAAGACTTTATAATTTTAAGAAATGATGGAACACCAACCTACAACTTATCTGCGACTGTTGACGATCATCAAATGGGAATGACTCACATAATCAGAGGAGATGATCATAAAATAAATACTTTTAAACAAATACAAATATACCAAGCAATGGGTTGGGATGTTCCGGAATTTGCACATATTCCATTAATTCATACTATTGAAGGTAAAAAGCTTTCAAAAAGAGATAATGCCTCGACTTTGGATGATTACTCAAAAATAGGGATAATGCCAGATGCGTTAAGAAATTATTTACTTAGACTTGGATGGTCATATCAAGACAAAGAAATATTTACTCTGGATGAGAGTATTGAACACTTTAATTTAGAAGGTATTGGCAAATCACCATCAAAATTAGATATGAGTAGAATATTATCAATGAATGAACACTACATAAAAACAATCAACGAAAACGATCTTTATCAAAATCTATATGAATATTGTAAAATTTATAAAGAAGAAATTAAAAATGATAAAGAAACAAAAATTAAATCATCATTATGTTTTATAAAAAATAAGGCCAAAACTTTAGAAGATATCTATAATAATTCAAAATTTATAATCAATGATGAAGTTAACTTCAATCAGGATGATTTAAAATTGATTGATGATAAAGCAAAAAAAATTATTTCAGAATTTATTAAAGAATTATCATCTATATCAAATATAAATAAGGAGAATTTAGAGCCTGTAATAACTAATTTGATTAAATCAAATGATACAAATTTTAAAGGAGTTGGTCAGCCTATACGGATTGCTTTAACAGGATCAAAATTTGGTCCTGGTTTATATGATATAGTTATGGCTCTTGACAAAGAAGATGTATTAAAGAGGCTAGCTAAGATAATTTCTTAGAACTGAACAAGCCTCTTCAGAAGAAGAAGTTTTAGATCTAATTCCTTCTAATGTTTTTGAACAATCAGATAATTGTTTTTTAATAAGTTCAGGATTATTTAAAAGATAAATTACAGACTTATAGATTTCATCAGCATTGCATTCATTTTGTAACAATTCAGGAATTACTTCGCGATTATTGATAATATTAATTATATTTGCAAATTTAACATTAACTAACATTTTAAATATCATAAAATTTATAAAACTGAGTTTATAAATAATTATAGACGGTATATTTGAACTAGAAATTTGCAGCGAAACTGTACCAGATTTAGATACAGCAAAAGCAGAATTAGATAAAATTTTAGATTTAATACTTTCATCTGAAACCACATCTACATTTTCGATATTAAATTTTTTAATTTCTGAAAAAATTAATTTTTTATTTTCATCAGTTGCGTGAAAGTAAAAATAAAAATCATTATGTCTTTTGTTCATTAGTTTTATAAAATCAATTAAAACATTTAATAATACGTCTGTTTCAGATTTTCTACTTCCAGGGAAAATTGATATAATTTTTTTATCTTTAGGAATTAAATTTTCAATAATTTTTTTATTATCTTGATTGTTCTCAATTAACGGGTGTCCAACAAAAGTATTTTTAATATTTTCTTCATCAAAATATTTTTTTTCAAAATCAAATAACAAAAGAATATGATCAATAAACTTTTTAATTTTTTTTACTCTATTTTTTCTCCATATCCAAACTTGGGGAGCTACATAGTGGATTGTTTTAATATTTTTGTTAATTTTTTTTACTTTTTCGGCAACACGCATAGTAAAATCAGGGCTATCAACAGAAAATAGTATATCGGGATTAAATTTAATTATTTCACTAACACTTTGATTAATTTTATTTCTGATTTTAAATATATTAAGTAAAATACTAGTAAAACCTAGATAGGTTATTTCACTTAAATTAAAAATAGAACTGATTCCTAATTTTTTTAAATGATTTCCACCAACAGATAAATATTCAATATCAGGATTTTGTGATTTTAGCTTTGATATAACTGTCGAGGCTAATTTGTCTCCAGAAGGTTCGCCAGTTAGTACGAATATTTTTTTCATATAATATTAATAAAAATCTTGTTTTTATTAGCAAATTTAATGCATTCAACTTTATCTAAAAAAATATTTTTTTTAGATTGTAAAACAACACCTCGTAATCCATATTTTTTTATGTCTTTGAAAGTTTGTAAACCAATTGTTGGTAAATCCATTCTTAAATCCTGTTTCTTTTTTGGGAGTTTTATTAAAATTCCATCTGAATTTTTCTTTAATTTGGATAACATTTTTTTTGTACCTTCTTTTCCTTCTTTAGCTAAAATATTATCTCCTTTAATTACCAATGCCTGAATATGATCTAAACTTTTTGTTTTGTTGAAAAAAACTTTCCCTTTTTTAATAGATATCAAATCTTGTTTATTGGGTTTTAATTTAGTGTAATTTCCTTTCTTTATAGATAGCTCTGGATTAAAAAATATAGAACTAATGACTTTAATTCCTTCATTATTTAAAATTTTTATGATTGACTTAATTATTGCGGCATCACCTATTTTAGCCGCTCTTATTACACTGGGCATATAATAAATACCTTTAAAATCTAACCTTAAAGAAGAAAAATTTGGTTTTGTTATTTTACCAGCAAACAAAACTCTTTTACATTTTTTTTGTTTAATTAAATTAATTATTGTTCCAAATTTTCCAATACTTATTCTAAAAGAATTCTTATCTCTTTTAAATTTATTTTTTTTTGAAAAATCTATAATAAAATATTTAATTTTTAGTTTTTTTATTTTTTTTAAAACTATATCTGAAAAATCAGTATCGCCTAAAAATAAACCTATCATTTTATTTTGAAAACGGAGTGCAAATTGGTCTTTTCTTATCCTTTTCTATAAATTCAACAACTTCTACAACTAATTCATTGTTTTTAAAATCTTTTGATAAATTACTTAAATTCTCAGTTAAATTTTCGTTTTTAAAAATTTCTTTATAAGCATCACTTAAAGTCATTATTTCTTTATTTGGGATATTTTTTCTTCTTAAACCTATTAAATTCAAGCCTTGTAAAACACTTCTATTTCCGTGTGCTATACCATATGGAATTATATCTCTTACCACACCACACATACCACCTATCATTGCTGATTTTCCTACTCTAGTAAACTGTTGAACAGCTGAATTGCCTCCAATAATAGCATTATCATCTATGTGGGCATGACCTCCTAGTGGTACATTGTTAGCTAAAATTACATTATTTCCAACAAAACAGTCATGAGCTATATGAGCTGAAACCATAAATAAACAATTGCTCCCAACTTTAGTTAATCCACCCCCGCCTTCTGTACCTGGATTGATAGTTACATATTCCCTTATTTTATTATTATCACCAATTTCTAATTTTGTTTCTTCTCCTTTATATTTTAAATCTTGTGGATCATTTCCAATTGATGCGAATGGATAAATTTTATTATTTTTTCCAATTCTAGTATTTCCTGTAATATTAACGTGTGATTGAATTTCTGTTTCATCGCCTATTTCAACATTTGGACCAATAACAGTATAGGGACCAATTTTTACATTCTTAGAGATGTTAGCACTTGAGTCTATAATGGCAGTTTTATGTATCATCGATTATCTTTCAAAAATTCTCTAATATTTTTTGCTGGATAACCCATTACTTTTGAATTATCGGGTATATCTCTAATTACTCCTGAACCTCCTGCTATTTCAACATTATTTCCAATTTTAAGATGTCCAGAAATTCCTGCTTGACCACCAATTCTAACATTGTTACCTATTGTAGAGCTTCCAGCAATTCCAACTTGACCTGCTATAATTGAATTTTCTCCAATTTTAACATTGTGAGCAACATGTATTTGATTGTCTAAATAGGTATTTTTTCCAATTATTGTGTTAGACATAGATCCTCTATCTATAGTGGCTCCACATCCAATTTCGCAATTATCTTCAATTAAAACTATTCCAATATGTGGGTATCTTAAATTTTTATTTTTAATAGGAAAAAAACCAAAACCATGTTTACCAATTACACAATTATCTAATATTTTAACATTATTTTTTATTAAGGTATTTCTGATAACATTATTAGATCCTAGAGAGCAATCATCTCCAATAATAACGTTCTTTTCTATTATAGTATTGTGTCCAATTTTACAATTATTACCAATTAAAACATTTTCACCAATTAAAACATTTTTACCGAAAGTAACTTTGTTTTTAAATTTTATATTTTCTATATTTGACACAGTTTTATCAAAATCATCATTTATTGATTGTGGGTAAAATAGAGAAGTAATTTTTGAGGTTGAAACTAGTACATTATCGACAATAATAGCTATACAAGATTTAGGTAATTCATTTTTTAACAGTTCAGTTGTTAAACAGTATGATGCTTTTGTTTTTCTAGCAATATCTTTATATTTTTTGCTATGAAAAAAAGTTAGTTCACTATTATTGGCTGAGTTTAAATCGTTAATGTCAGTAATTTCTTTATCTATATTTATTTTTTCTTTACTATCGATTAAAGAAATCAATTCAGAAATTTTAAACGGTCCATGATTTTTAAAGAAAGGATTAAACATAATTGCTTTTACCAAAGCAAAATAAGATTACCTATCAAGAATTGTTGCTATTTATTTCCTATCAACAATAGTTGCTGACCATATTGCATCAGCCATTTTTTTATTATCTACAAATGCCTCACCCTTATATTTCCAAACTCTTCCGTGTGATCTTATTGCCTCAATTTTTAAGATCAAATCACAATCAGGTATAACTGGATTTCTAAACCGGGCTTTTTCTACACCCATTAAGAAGACAAGCTTATTTTCATATGTCGATTTATCTAGACCAGATGCAGTAAGTGCAGCAGCAGCCTGACCAAAAGATTCTACAATAAGAACCCCGGGCATGACAGGATTGTCTGGAAAATGACCTTGAACAAAAAAACTATCTTTTTTTACTTTTACTAATGCTGTAGCAGAAAAGAGTTTTTTAATATCATATAATTCATCAATTAATAGCATTGGCTCTCTATGAGGTAATAAATTTCTAATTTGATCTTTATTAAGTCTATCCATGAATTTTAACCTTTATTAATTAATAATATTATATCATTTGTAATATCTTTATCACTACTTCCAATAAATATTTGTTTTTTTTCAAGAACTATGTCTATGGAGTTATCTTCCATATAATTTTGTATTATTGGATTTATTTTTTTTAAGAAATTAGTTAATTTTTGTTCTTTTAATAATTTAAAATCTGTTACAAGTTTTTCTTTTTCTAATCTGAATTTTTCAACATCTTCATTAAAAAACTTGATATCATTTGCAAGTTTTTCTTCCGAAGATATATTTTTGGTTTGATTAATTTTAGCTTTACGTTGTTTTATTTTTTTTTCTTTTGTCTCTAATAATTTAATATTATCTTTATTAACCTTATCTAATTCTTTAAAAATAACTTTTCCTAAATTTGAATTATTAAGCAAAAAGTCTATATCTATAAAAACAACTTTTTCAGTAGAAAAAGCTATTGAAATATTAAATAAACATATAAACAAAATAAAAAAAAATTTTTTAATAAAATTCATCAAAAAGTTGTTCCCAAATTAAATCTGAATGTTTCTTCAGCATCTGTGTCTGCTTTTGTAATAGGTTGAGCAAATGTAAAACTTAATGGTCCAACAACGGTGAAATAGTCAATTCCAATGCCTATAGAACTTCTCAATTTACTAGATTCATCGAGAGAACTATCATCAACCCCCCAAACATTACCAATATCAATAAACGTACTAACACTAATATTTTCAATACTTGGTAAAACTTGTGGTAATGTTGAGCTTAAATTTAACGTGCTGTAGTAATTTCCACCTATATAATCTGATCCATCCTTGGGTCCAACTTTACCTTTGACAAAACCTCTGAGTTTCTTTTGAGGTATGTATAATCTTTCTGATAATTTTATATCATCTCCAGTTATAGAATTTGCAGCACCAAATGAAATTGATAAAGATGAAATATTATTTTCATAAAGTTCAGAATAGGTTTTGTAATTATAAAAATTAGTAAGAGTATTAGTATCGCTTATAACAGGTATACCAACTGAATAAAAACTTCTAAAGCCATCACTAGTTTGAAATTTTTGGTTTCTCTTGTCATAATCAAACTTCAAACCCAGGTATGTATCAAAATAATCTCCTTCTTGTTTTTTTTGTCTTGCAGAAGCTGAAGCACTTGTTGAAATATCTTCAATAAACGAGGAAGCTTCTATGCCTAAAGTAAAATCTTCTAAATATTCAAATTTAGTTCCAACTAATCCACCAATTTTCTTTGATTTATATCCAAAAGCAGTCAATCTATCAATTTCTGTGGCTCTTATTCCAAAATTAACAGATTTTTCTGTATTATTAATATTCGGATTTTTAAGATCAAAATTTCCTACAATTTTATCAGAACCTACCGAAAGATTGGTTTCTACTTTGAGACCTTTGCCTAAATAGTTATTTTCTTTGATACCAAATTCAATAACCTCCCCATCAGTACCAAAACCTGCACCAGCCATT
The DNA here is from genome assembly GCA_902617805.1 of uncultured Pelagibacteraceae bacterium. Taxonomy (GTDB): domain Bacteria; phylum Pseudomonadota; class Alphaproteobacteria; order Pelagibacterales; family Pelagibacteraceae; genus Pelagibacter. The sequence goes on along the minus strand of CACMYF010000023.1, from coordinate 302 downwards.
ATTTCTCCTGTTGGCTTTTCTTCAACGGTAATGTTAATTATTTTTGTTTTGTTTACATCATCATTAATTATTTCTGATTCAACACTTTTAAAAAAGTTTAATGATTTTATTTCATTTATACTCTTCTTAGCTAAAATTTCATTATAAGGATCTCCTTCATCAATATAAAATTGATTTCTTATAACGTTTTCTCTTGTGATGTTATTTCCAAAAATATTAATTTTTTTAATAAAGTATTTCTCAGTTTCTTCAATCTTAAAAGTCAAATTAATTTTATTATCTACAATGTTTTCTATTACATT
>CACMYF010000022.1 GCA_902617805.1 uncultured Pelagibacteraceae bacterium | reverse complement strand
ACAATGTGGATGACACCGTTCTATTTATTTTTTGGCACATTATTTGTTTATTTGTTTCAAGCTCAAATTAATCTTAAAAAATTAAAACCATTTATGATTGGATTTATGTTCTTTTTCTTTTTATCACCAGGACTTTACGCTTATGTTTCAATTTCAAATGATGACAAGAGAACCGATTATCCAGGCAAAGAAATTGCAATAAAAACTCAATATGCTTGGGACCAGCAATTCGACACATCCATTAATGTAGTTTTGGGAGATGAATGGAGTGCTGGTAATTTATCCTATCACTTAAAATCGCGACCAGTTTGGGAAGGATTTGTTGAGAGAAAAAAACTTGATAAATTGAAAGACTATATGTGTCTTGATAATATTTGTGTAGGATCAAGATAGATGAAATATGTAATTTTAATTCCAATTTATAACGACAGAGAGTCTTTAAAGTTACTGGTAGAAAATATTAATTCTGAAATAAAAGATTTAGAGCATGAGATATCTTTAGTGGTCATAAATGATGCATCATCCCAACAGATAATTGATACTTATCTAAATATAGAAAGCATTAGCTCTTTTGAAATAATAAATATGAAAGAAAATAGAGGTCATGCAAGATGTATTGCCTCCGGTTTGAAATATATATTTGAAAAGAAAGAATTTGATTTTGTAATCCCTATGGATGGTGATGGAGAAGATAGACCTGAGGAAATTAAAAGTTTTATTAAACTTTCAGAACAATCAGGTGAAAAGTCAATAACTGGTGAAAGGGTTAAGAGATCTGAAGGTTTATTTTTTCAATTATGTTACCAATTTCACAAATTCTTAACTTTAGCATTTACTGGACAATCAATTAAATTTGGGAACTTTACTTGTTTATCAAAATCAACTGTAAAAAAACTTTTAGACGAAAAAGCTACCTGGAATAGTTTTTCTGGTTCATTAAAAAAAATAGAAAAAGAATTAATTTCTATTCCATCGACAAGAGGCAAAAGATATTTTGGACCATCTCAAATGAGTTTTTTTAATTTATTAAAACATTCACTATCAATTATAAGTGTTTTTAGAAAAACTGTTTTGATAAGATCGGCTTTATTTATTATTTTTTATATATTGCTTATCAAAAGCTATGCTTCAGTAATAACTTCATTACCATTAGTTTTTTTACTAATAATGATTTATTCAATTTCTAGTTTAGCTTTAAGAGAGAATATTGAAGAATTTAATAATTCCTTAACAAATATTCACGATATTGATAAAATAAAATAAATATGAAAAACTTTTTTAGAAAAGTTGCTTTCGGTATTGGACCCAATGAGCAAGCTCCCTCTGATCCTTTGAAGTGGGCCCTTGATCAAGTAAATGATGTACCAGAATTATCTTGGAAAGGTAAAATATATTCCGAAAAAGAATTAAGAAAACATTATAGAGACTGGGTTTATGGTGACAGAAAAGTATTAAGAAAAAAGTATAAGGATAACAAAACACTATACAAAACTCATAAAGATATACTTAGACACAAAACTGGTCAAAAGTTTTGGGAGTCATTGGAAATTTCGATCAGACACAATGAAGGAATTAATAGTAGTCATCCAGTTTTAGCAAAACTGTGGATGTTTTGGGGAAACTTTTTTGCTATCAGCGAAAAAGATTTTTTAGCAAATTATTCAACTGGCCCATATCAAAGAGAAATAATTCGACCTAATTTAAGTCAAACTTTTGAAAAAATGGTTTATGATGTAACGACTTCTTGGGCTATGATCCATCATCTAGATAATAGTGAAAGTGCTGGTCCTAAAAGTGTTACAGCAAGTGAAGATTGGAGAAGAAGAAAAAAAGAGCCTGCAACAATCAATGAAAACCATGCAAGAGAACTTTTAGAGCTTCATACTGTTTCACCAAAAGCTGGCTATACCCAAGAAGATGTAATTCAACTAGCGTATATAATGACTGGCTGGCAACATAGATGGAGTAAAAAAAATCTGGAAACGGGCAATGTCTGGTTTAACTCTGAGTATCATCAAAGAGGTAAAAAAAATGTATTAGGAAAAGAATATAAAAAAGGCAAAAAAGCATTAGCTATTGTAATTAAAGATTTAGTTAATCATCCTAATTGTAGAGATTTTGTTGCAGAAAGACTTTGTAGATTTTTAATCACAGATGAACCTACAAAAGAGATGAAGCAGCCAATCATTGATGCCTTCAAAAAATTTGATGGATTTATTCCTGAAATTCATAAAGCAGCAATTAAAGTAGCTTTTGAATACAATGATAAATATAAAAAATTTCAAACACCTGAGAATTGGTTAATCCAGGTCGCAAAAGTTGCAGATTTGAATTGGCCACCTTCACCAGAACTAATGGATAAATATGAACTTGGTCAAAGACCATTCGACTCACAACGAGAACCTGAATGGTTATTACAAAATATTGGCCATCATCCTTACAGAGCAAAACAACCAAATGGTTGGTCAGACCATTCTGCTGATTGGATTTCTCCGGAATTATTAATTAGAAGACTGGTGTATGCAAAAGCAAGTTATAATTTTGCTAAAATGGAAAATAATAAAAATACAGAATATTATCTGAAAATGGTTGAAAATAATTTTGACAACCCAAGTAAAATAATGAAATACTTAAATCAAAAAAATAGATCTGTTGAGAAACATACTCTACTTTTTAACCACCCGGAGTTTTTAAAAGCATGAAGATATCAAGAAGAGATTTTTTAAAAACTACAGCTTTAACCTCGCTATATTTTGCTGGTTTCAGTGGTCATAGTTATGCAAATTCAGGCAAAAAGAAAAATTTGGTAATAATAATGTTACGTGGAGGAATGGATGGTCTATGTGCTATTCCAGTTAAAGGTGACAAAAATTTTGAGAAATTGAGAAGTAAAATCAATCTTGATAGAACTTTAAAATTAACGACAGATTTTGATTTACATCCAGCATTAAAAACATTCAAAAGTCTTTGGGATCAAAACTTAAGTGCAGCTGTCCATGCAACAAATATCCCTTACACAGGTAGATCACATTTTGATGGCCAAAATTTAATGGAGTCAGGTGGTAAAATACCTTACCAAGAAAAAACTGGTTGGCTTGGAAGAGGAATGAAAACAGCTGGGTTAACAGGGCAAGGATTAGCTTTAGCGTTACCAATGCCTTTATTAATTAGAGGTGTTCCAATGAACAATAATTATTTTCCTGTCGGTCGTAGCTTGCCATATCCCGCTACTCTAGAATTAATAAAACAAGCATATAAAGAGCACGATGAAAAATTATTAAGTGACAATCTTGAAATAATTTTAACAAGAGATTTTAACAATAGATCAAGAGATGATGCTTGGATTTTAGCTTCAAGTGCTGGTACAGAATTATCAAAACCAGATGGACCTAAAGTTGCGGTATTTGAAGTTGATGGTTTCGATACTCATGCAGCTCAAGGTGCAACAGATGGTGCTCATGCGGATTGCCTATCAGATTATGATAATATTGTAAGATCTTTAAAATCTTCAATGTCTGAAGAGGCATTCAATAATACTTTGGTTTTAACACTCACAGAATTTGGTAGAACAATTAAGCAGAATAGTAGCAATGGAACTGAGCATGGCTATGGCTCAGCCATTCTAATGGCAGGAGGACTTGTTAAAAAAGCACAAGTTCACACTGATTGGCCAGGATTAAAGAAAAAAGAATTATTTGAGGGAAGAGACTTAAATTCTACAATAGACTCCAGAGCAATTTATGCTTCTGCAATGTCTACAGTTTTTGATGTAGATTTCAAAAAAATCACTAAAGAAGTTTTCTGGGGTGAAAATCTACCAAATTTATCTGATAAACTTTTTAAAGTTTAGCAGCAGCCACAACTTTTTTTAGCAGCTTTTCGTTGAACTTCAGCTTTTGAAGCTTCTAATTCTTTTTGTTCCTCTTCAATAGTTTTTTGTTTCTTTGAAATCTTATCTTCAAAGTAATCATATAAAGAAGCAAAGCCTAATTTAGAGGCTCTTTTTTCCTCATAATTTCTTCGCCCTTTAAGGTTTTCAATTATTTTAACTATTTCTTGGTTCTGCATGCTCTGTTTTTTATTTAAAAAGACAAATAATTCAAGCTATAAAATTGGCAAACTATAAACAGGTTTTTTTATGTTAGGATAACGTAATGAACACAAGTCAAAAAAAACTAGAAAAATCTAAAGGCAGATTAGAAATTAAAATAAAAGATCAAAATTTACAAAAACTTTATCAACAAGGATCTTCAAAAGCTTTGATGCCAGATTTTCATGAATATTTAAAACAATTAATGCTTATTAATACTGCTGGTGGAATTACTAGTGGAGATGAATATGACTTCAAATTTGAAATTGATAGTTCAAATCTTTGTATTTCAACTCAAGCAGCAGAAAAAATTTATAGTGGTTTTGGTAATCCTGCCAATTTAGAAATTAATTTAAATTTATTAAACAATTCTAGTTTGTTTTGGTTACCTAAAGAATTAATTTTATATAATAATTGTAACTTAAAACGAAAAATTAATTTTAATTTATCTAAAGATTCAAATTTACTACTTTGTGAAAATATTATTTTTGGACGAACTTCCATGAATGAGGTATTTGAAAAAGGTTATTTTTCAGATTTTTGGAATATTAATATAGATAATAAAATAATTCATACAGAAGCAATAAATACAAATTTATTTGAGAAAAAATATTTGAATAGTTTCTCGACATTAAATAATAATTCTGCAGTTGCGACAATTATTATTGTAGGAAATAAATTTTTGAATAATGTGAATAATCTATCTGAAACTCTAACAAACAATGAAATTACAACTTCCAATTTTTCCCAATGGGATAACAAATTGATCATAAGGCTTTTATCTAAAGATAGTTATAATCTTAAATTTGCAATTGATAAAATTTTGACTTATTTTTTTGAAGGTTCAAAAATACCTAAAATATGGAATATATAAATGAAACTGACTCCTAGAGAAAAAGATAAACTTTTAATAAGTCTTGCAGCGCTTGTCGCTAAAAATAGATTATCAAAAGGTATAAAATTGAATTATCCAGAGGCTATCGCTTTAATAACAGATTTTGTTGTCGAGGGAGCTAGAGAGGGCAAAAGTGTTGCAGAACTGATGGAGGCAGGAGCTCATGTCATTAAAAAAAAGGATTGTATGGAAGGCATTCCAGATATGGTCAAGGAAGTTCAAGTAGAAGCTACTTTTCCAGATGGAACTAAATTAGTAACTGTGCACAAACCTATAAGGTAATAATTATTATGAAGCCAGGCGAAGTAATTACAAAAAAAGAGGAAATTAACCTAAATAAAGACTCCAAAATTACTAAAATTAAAATTTCTAATTCCGGAGATAGACCTGTGCAAGTTGGAAGCCACTATCATTTTTTTGAAACAAATGAGTATTTAGTTTTTGATCGAGAATTAGCATATGGAAAGAGATTAAATATTCCTTCAGGAACTGCTGTAAGATTTGAGCCAGGTCAATCTAAAGATGTTGAGCTTATAGAAATTAATGGATTAAAAAAAATATACGGGTTCAACAAGAAAGTTATGGGGAAATTATAATGGTTAAAATTTCTAGAGCAGCTTATGCGGATATGTATGGGCCTACTACAGGAGATAAAGTAAGGCTCGCAGATACTGACTTATTTATCGAAGTTGAAAACGATCTAACCACCTATGGTGAAGAAGTAAAGTTTGGTGGTGGAAAAGTAATAAGAGATGGAATGGGCCAATCTCAAATTAGCAGAGAAAAAGGAGCTGCTGATACTGTTATTACCAACGCTTTAATAGTTGATGTAAATGGAATTTATAAAGCTGATGTAGGTTTAAAAGATGGAAAAATATTTGAAATTGGTAAAGCTGGAAATCCAGACACTCAATCTAAAGTAAATATTATTATTGGTCCAGGAACAGAGATAATTGCGGGTGAAGGAAAAATTTTAACGGCAGGGGGTTTTGACAGTCATATTCATTATATATGTCCCCAACAAATTGATGATGCTTTACACTCAGGTATTACAACTATGCTTGGAGGAGGAACTGGACCGGCTCACGGTACACTTGCAACAACTTGTACACCCGGACCATGGCACATACAAAGAATGATTCAATCTGCCGACGGTTTTTCTATGAATTTAGCTTTTGCAGGAAAAGGAAATTCTTCTTTAGCAGAAGGTCTTGAGGAACAAATTCTAGCTGGAGCTTCAGCTTTAAAATTACATGAGGATTGGGGAACCACTCCTGGAGCAATTGATAATTGTTTAAATATTGCTGATAAAAATGATGTACAGGTTATGATTCATACAGACACTTTAAATGAAAGTGGATTTGTAGAAAATACAATAAAGGCAATTAACAAAAGAACTATTCATGCTTTTCATACAGAGGGTGCTGGTGGTGGACATGCACCAGATATAATTAAAGTTTGTGGAGAAGAGTATGTTATTCCTTCTTCCACAAATCCGACAAGACCATATACGGTTAATACAATAGAAGAACATTTAGACATGCTAATGGTTTGTCACCATCTTGATAAATCTATTCCAGAGGATGTTGCATTTGCTGAAAGTAGAATAAGAAGAGAAACAATAGCAGCAGAAGATATTCTCCATGACATGGGAGCCTTTTCAATTATTGCATCAGATAGTCAAGCAATGGGTAGAGTTGGAGAAGTTATAATTAGAACTTGGCAAACTGCACACAAAATGAAGGTTCAAAGAGGTAGTTTACCTGAGGAAAAAGGAGACAATGATAACTTTAGAGTTAAAAGATATTTAGCAAAATACACAATTAATCCGGCAATTGCTCATGGAATTTCAAAACATATTGGTAGTATTGAAAAAAATAAACGTGCAGATTTAGTTTTATGGGACCCAGCATTCTTTGGTGCCAAGCCAGAAATGATATTGATAGGAGGTAGTATAGCTTGTGCTCAAATGGGAGACCCGAATGCATCAATTCCAACTCCTCAACCAGTATACACTAGACCTATGTTTTCATCATTTGGGACTTCGTTAGAAAAATCTTCAGTAATTTTCACAAGCAAACTAGCTCTTGAAAAGAATTCTTTAAAAGATGCAAGTATTAGAAAAGATTTATTACCTGTTGAAAACACAAGAGCCATTTCTAAAAAAGATATGATTTTAAACAATAATTGTCCAAAGATTGAAGTTAATCCTGAAACTTATGAAGTAAAGGCTGATGGTGAAATAATTACTTGTGAACCAGCCAAAGAACTTCCTTTGGCACAAAGATATTTTATGTTTTAGCTTATGGATAATTGTTTTTTAATAGTTAATAAAATAGACAAAAATAAAGCAAAAGATCACATATCTTTATCTTATGATGAGAGATTTTTAAGAAGAAAAAAACTTGTTTCAGATAATGGTTTTGAATTTTTAGTCAATTTACCAGAGACAAAATCACTTTCAGAAAATCAAGCGTTTAGGCTTCAAAGTGGAAACTTGATTTTAATAAAAAACAAAAAAGAAAGTTTACTTGAAATAAAAGGTAAAAATTTAATGCAACTTATATGGCATATTGGAAATAGACATATGCCTTGCCAAATTGAAAAAGATAGAATTTTTATTCAGTATGATGAAGTAATAAAAAAAATGATATTAAAATTAGGAGGAAAGGTTAAGAAAGTTTTAAGACCTTTTAAACCAGAGGGAGGAGCATATGGAATTGGTAGAACCCATAGCCATAGACACTAAAACAAAAGGTAAAAAAGATTTAAAAGAATCTTTACAAATTCTTCAAACTTGGTTTTCACCCTCATTTCCTGTTGGAAGTTTTTCATATTCTCATGGTTTAGAGGCAATGATTAATGATAATTTTATTAAGTCAAAAGAAGATATTCTGGATTATTTAAAATGTATCTTAAAATATGGAACAGGTAAAAATGATGTAATTTTAATGAAGTATACCTATCAGGGAGAAGAGTTAAATGAACTGGCCTTATCTCTTTGTCCATCCAAAGAAAGAAAAATAGAGTCTATTGAAATGGGTAATGCTTTTAGAAAAGTGTTAGCTGATAGTTGGGATTTTAAAATTCTTGAAAATACTGCTTATCCAATTGCAGTTGCTAAAGCAGCTAAACATTTTGATATACCACTTAACTTAACAATAGTATCTTATTTACAGTCCTTTGTATCAAATCTAATAAATGTTTGCATTAAACATATACCAATTGGGCAAAAAATTGGACAGGACTGTATAATTAAAACTTACGAATTAATAAGAGAAATAGAAAAAGAAAATCAAAATTTAAATTTAGAAGACTTAGGTGGAATTTGTTTTAATAGTGATATCTACAGTATCAAGCATGAAAATTTGAAAACGCGAATTTATAAGACATGAAAAATATAAATGGACCATTAAAAGTTGGAATAGGTGGACCCGTTGGTGCAGGGAAGACAAGTTTAACAGCTGAATTGTGTAAATTTTTATCAAAGAAAATTTCTATGGCTGTAATATCAAACGATATTTATACAAAAGAGGATGCAGAATTTTTAATGAAAGTTCAAGCTTTACCTCTTGAAAGAATTAAAGGAGTTGAAACAGGAGGATGTCCACATACAGCAATTCGTGAAGATGCTTCAATTAATATGCTTGCAGTAGAAAATATGAAAAAAAAATTTCCTGATCTTGATTTGATCTTAATCGAGTCTGGTGGAGATAATTTAGCAGCAACTTTTAGTCCTGAATTAGTTGATCTATCTATTTATGTTATTGACGTTGGTATGGGTGGAGATATCCCTAGAAAAGGTGGCCCTGCCATTCAAAAATCAGACTTGTTAATTATTAACAAGACAGATTTAGCTCCTCATGTAGAAGTTAATCTGGAAACCATGAAAGAAGACGTAAAAAAGGCCCGAAATGGCTTACCTTATGTTTTTTGTCAGATGAAAAAACAAATCGGTGTTGAAGATGTTGCTAAATTCTTATTTTCATCAGGTGGACTATAGAGTTTTTTTATTATGCTCTAATCGTTGGTAAACAATAGAAATCAGCTGTATCAATTTTAGAAGAATACTGCCTTCGCATATTCCACTTCTTATGAACACCGGCACTTGCAACGCTCAAAGTCGATCTTCCGTATCGATGATTAGTATTATCAATTGATCGCATTAAGCTATTTATTTTTTCATCCTTTTCAGATGTAAATAAATTTGTTTTATCACTAGCATTAGATAATCCTGTTAGCATCACACCTGCTTTTTGATAACGGTAACCATTTTTAAAAATACTCTCAAGTATTGAAACTGCTGTCTTAACTGTTTCAATACTGTTGTTTGTTGCAATTGGAAAATCAACTGTCTTTGCGTTTGAATAATATCCAAAGTTTCTTTGGAAAGGACTAGTTCTAACAAACACTGTAATTGCTTTTGCAACTAAAGACTCTGATCTAATTTTTTCAGATGCATTTAAACAATAATTAGCAACTGCTTCTTTTAACTCTTGAAACGTTTCAATTCTTTTTCCAAATGACCTTGAAACAACACAACTCTTTCTTTTGGTGGTAGTTGTCTCTAAACCTATACAAGAAACTCCTCTCAGCTCCATTGCAGTTCTCGAACTTAGAACATTTGAAGATTTTTTGATCCAAGTGTTGGATTTGTTTTTTAATTGTTTAGCATTATAAATTCCATGCTTTTGATAAAACTTTGTTAGCTGTCTACCAACACCCCAGACATCATTGATTTCAACTTTTTCTAAAATAGGATCTAAGTTTTCAATTCCAATTAAGCTTGTTATCCCTGATTGTTTTTTCTTTGCAATGTGATTTGCAACTTTACTTAAAGTTTTTGTATTAGCTATTCCAATACTTGTTGGAATACCTGTCCATTGTAAAACTGTTTCTCTAATTTCTTTTCCAACTTTCTCTACTTCACTATCAGGAAAGTTTGATAAATCTAAAAAAGCTTCATCAATTGAATAAACTTCTATTTCTGAATTAAATCTTTTAAGAGTTCGCATCACTCTTCTTGATAAATCTCCATATAAAGAATAGTTTGACGAGAAAACTTCAACTTTATTTTTAAGAATAATATCTTTTGCTTTAAAATAAGGTTCACCCATTTTAATTCCTAAAGCTTTTGCTTCATTCGATCTTGAAATGATACAACCATCATTATTAGATAAAACTACAACAGGTTTTCTTCTTATTTTTGGATTAAATAATCTTTCACAGGAAACGTAAAAAGAATTACAATCAATTAAAGCTATTTTTTTAGTACGTTGAATGGATGACATAAGTAACAACCCCCCAAATAAAAATATCTTGTTCTTCGTTAATTAAAATTCTGTCAGAAAATTCTTTAGATCCAGAAGTTAAAAATTTTTTATCTCTTTCTTGAACTAAAGTTTTAACTACAAGTTCATCATGAACATTTGCAATCACTGTTGAAAAGTTTTTTGGTTTTAAACTTTTATCCACCACCAATAAGTCACCATCATTAATCCCAACATCGACCATAGATTTACCTTGAACTCTGATGATGAAAGTTGCTGGAACATTTTTTATTAAATGCATGTTCAGATCAATATCTTCTTCGATATAGTCAGTAGCAGGGGAAGGAAAACCAGCTCCTGCTTTATGTAGATAATAAGGGATTGTTAGTTTCATGTTCTTGTTTTGTTCTACTTTATAGACCATTTATACAATACACTCAAGAGGTTGTATTTTGAGTCCGTAATTGAATCAAAAGTGAATCAAAACGTGAACATCGAAAACAACATTTGGTGGACATGTGGATAACTTTTACAATAAGTAGTCTTAAAGTGATTTAAAAAGGAAAATTATGATTTGTATTAAAGCCAACATTCCAGAAGAGTTAAACGAAATAGATGATGAATTAAAAGCAGTTTACCATAGTAAAGACACTGTTTGTTTTTTCATATTAAAAACAAGAGAATTAAGAAATAAATTTATAGAAGAAACCAAAGGAATGAACAAAAGTGAAAGAGAAAAAGTTTACGAGGTATATAATAAATAAGTAAAAATAAATTATGAATATTTTAGACTTTGTGATGGTTGGTTCTGATGATCATGAAAAATCAGGTGATTTTTATGATGCTGTCTTTGAACCTTTGAAATTAAAAAGAGTTTTGAAAACACAAAAATATCTAGGTTACGCTCATTCAAGTGATCCAGAGAAAGTCCAATTTTATGTAACACATCCTGTAAATGGAAAAGATGCAACGTTTGGCAATGGAACCCAAATAACTTTATTAGCAGATAACAAAGAAGCTGTTGAAAAATTTTACAAAATTGCAATCTCAAAAGGGGCAACAGACGAGGGGGCTCCAGGAGTTAGAAAAGATGGAAATTATTATGGATATATTCGTGATTTAGATGGAAATAAGATTGCAGCTAAAAGTATTTTAAAATAAAAAAGGAGATATATGAAATTAAATTGTCATTGTGGAGCTGTTGAAGCAGAAATTAATGCTACAGTTAATGAATTAGCAAAAATTGTAAGATGCAACTGTTCTATTTGTAAAAGAAAAAATGCAACAATGGGAATGGTTAAAAACGAAGATTTTAAAGTTACTAAAGGACAAGATAAATTAAAACTTTATCAGTACCATACTAAAGTTGCTAACCATTACTTTTGTACTGAATGTGGAATTTATACTCATCACAATCCAAGAAGTGCACCTGCTATGACTGGTTTTAATATGGGATGTGTAGATGAAGTTAAAGTAGAAGATTTAAAAAAAGTAGCTTTCTTTGATGGTCTTAATCATCCAATGGATCAAGAAAAATAAAAGTCTAATGAAATTATCTGAAGAGTGTTTTAAGAAAGTTAAAAAAGATTGTTTTAAATTTATTAAATCACAAGAAACTTCAACTGAAAAGTTTGGTAACAAACATGGGATGATCAAAAATTATTTAATCCCAATATGTTTTTGGATTGCAAAAAAAGCAGATAACAAAAAACCTTACTTTGTTGGATTAGCTGGAGGTCAAGGAACAGGCAAAACAACTATTAGCTCTATAATAAAGATAATATTAGAAAAGTATTTTAAATTAAAAGTATTCAAGATTTCTATTGATGATTTTTATAAAACTAGAAAAGAAAGAATAGCTTTATCAAAAAAAGTACATCCAATGTTGCTTACTAGGGGAGTTCCTGGAACTCACAATATCAGTATGATGCTGGATTTCTTTAAAAGATCTAAAGCAAAAAAATTTAAAAATATGAAATTGCCAAATTTTAATAAGGCAATAGATGACAGATTTCCAAAAAACAAATGGAACACAATTAATAAAAGACCAGATGTTATTATTTTTGAAGGATGGTGTGTTGGGGCAAGAGCAGAAACTAACAAGACCTTAAAAAAATCTATAAACTCTATGGAAAAGGCCAATGATCATAAACTGGTTTGGAGAAAATATGTTAATCAACAATTAAAAACTAAATATAAAAAGCTATATTCTCAGTTAAATTGTATGATTTACTTAAAAGCAAAAAACTTTAGTTTACTCCAAAAGTGGAGATTAAAGCAGGAACATAAACTATGGTTAAAAACAAAGAAAAAAGGTGGTCATAAAATAATGAGCAAAGGGGACGTAATAAATTTTATGCAAACCTACCAAAGAATTACTCAAAATATGTTTAAAAATATGCCCAAATACGCATCTATAATTTTAAATTTAAATAGTAACCATCAAATTAAAACTGCTGTATATAAATCGAAATGA
>CACMYF010000021.1 GCA_902617805.1 uncultured Pelagibacteraceae bacterium | reverse complement strand
AACTAAAGAACAATTAGAAGAAATCAAAAATCAACAATCTCAAAGTAATCAAACAAAAAGAGTTACTTCACCTGAGCTTGAGAAAATTCTTTATGAAGCAATACCCGCTCTAGACCATGGTTTTGTTAGAGTGGTTGATTATATGGGGGATGACAGTTCAATTGTTCAATCTGCAAGAGTTTCATATGGAAAAGGAACTAAACAAGTTTCCACTGACAAAGGTTTAATTAAGTATTTGATGAGACATTGGCATAGCACTCCTTTCGAAATGTGTGAGATAAAATATCATATTAAACTTCCAATATTTATTGCTCGACAATGGATAAGACATAGAACAGCAAACGTTAATGAATATTCTGCTAGATACTCAATTTTAGATAAAGAATTCTATTTACCTTCAAAGGAAAATTTAGCGGCACAATCAACTAGTAATCGTCAAGGAAGAGGAGATGTTTTAGAAGGTAAACAGGCAGAAGAAGTCCTAGAGCTTCTAAAAAATGATGCTGAAAGAACTTATGAAAATTATGAAACAATGCTTAATGAAAGATTTGATGGCTCAACAATTGATGAAAGTAAAAAAGGACTAGCAAGAGAACTTGCAAGAATGAATTTAACTTTAAATACATATACCCAATGGTATTGGAAAACTGATCTTTTAAATTTAATGAATTTCTTAAGACTAAGAGCTGATAGTCATGCTCAATACGAAATAAGAGTTTATGCAGATATAATGTTAGATACGTTAAAGAGATGGGTTCCAACGACCTATGAGGCCTTCATGGATTATAGAGTCGGCGGCACAGAGGTGTCAGCAAAAGGAAAATTAATTATACAAAAATTAATTAAAGGTGAAAAGGTAGATATTGAAAGCTCAGGATTATCAAAAAGAGAATGGAACGAATTAATGATTGCTTTTGATCTCAAAGATAAATTGATTTAATTTTTTTTGCAAAATCTATATAAATTTTGGAAATTTCATGCTCAGTGTTAAGCTCTACAATTGGCTTTCCCTCATCACCAGCTTTACCAATCTCAGGATTAATCGGAATTTCACCTAAAAATTCTTTTTGAAATTCTTCAGCAGTTTTTTTAACTCCACCCTCTCCAAAAATTTTGTATTTTTTTCCATCCTCTCCAATAAAAAAACTCATATTATCACCTAAAATTTTAACTCCAAGTTTATCAAACATTTTAATACCTCTCTTAACATCTAAAAGAGCTACTTCTTGAGGTGTACTTACAATTATTGCACCATCCATTTTTATTTCTTGAGAAAATGTAAGCTGAGTGTCACCAGTTCCTGGCGGCATATCAACAATAATAAAATCCAAATCTGTCCAATTTACTTTCTGAGTAAAAGTTTTTATTGCACTTGTAACCATAGGACCACGCCATATCATTGGAGTTTGTTGATCTGCTAAAAAACCAATTGACATGCACTGAATGTCATATTTTGTAATTGGATCTAATTTTTGACCATCGCTTTTTGGTTTTTCATTAATATCAAACATTTTAGGAATTGATGGACCATAAATATCTGCATCTAAAAGACCAACTTTGCACCCAACTTTCTTCAAAGCTAAAGCAAGATTCGTTGCAAATGTAGATTTTCCAACACCGCCTTTGGCACTAGAGATTGCAATTGTAAACTTAGTTCCAAGAATAGGATTTTTAGTGAATTTTTTAGGTTCTAGCTTACTTTTCATTGCGGCACTAAGTTCAGGTTTTTTATCAGTCATAAAAGTATCATTACTTGTTTTTTGCAATAAAGACACTATATACTTTGGCATATGTCAGATGATTTTAAAGGCCAAAGTCCTTGGGGAGCACCTCCTGGTGGAGGTGGTAGTGGTAATGGATCAGGTAGAGGCCCAACTCCACCAAATGTCGATGAATTAATTAGAGATCTTCAAGATAAGATTAAAAGATTTTTGCCTGGTGGAAAAACTTCAGGAGGAAAATCAATTAGTTTAATATTATTGGTTTTAGTTTTTGTGTGGTTAGCCAGCGGACTTTATAGAGTATTACCTGATGAACAGGGTGTTGTGTTAAGATTTGGTAAGTTTGTAAAAACTACGCAGCCTGGTTTGAACTACCATATACCTTTTCCTGTTGAGACTGTTCAAACACCGAAAGTCACCAAGGTTAATAGAATGGATATAGGATTTAGATCTGAAAGAGACAGTGGTTTTTCTACAGGTGGCGGTGTTGCTGATGTTCCACAAGAAAGCTTAATGTTAACAGGAGATGAAAACATTGTTAACATAGATTTTTCGGTATTTTGGGTAATTAAAGATGCAGGTAATTTTTTATTTAAAATTCAAGATCCAGAAGGCACAGTTAAAGCAGCTGCCGAAACTGCAATGAGAGAAGTGATAGCAAAAAGTGATATTCAACCAATTTTAACTGAAGGAAGATCTAAAATTGAGCTTGAAACTCAAGAAATTATTCAAACAATTTTAGATGATTACGAAAGTGGAATTCAAATTACACAAGTGCAAACCCAAAAAGCCGATCCGCCTGATCAAGTAATTGATGCATTTAGAGATGTACAGGCTGCAAGAGCAGACATGGAAAGATCTAAAAATGAAGCTGAAGCTTATGCTAACGATGTAATTCCAAGAGCACGAGGGGAAGCGCAAAAAATTTTACAAGCAGCTGAAGCATATAAAAAAGAGGTTGTTGCAAAAGCTGAGGGTGAAGCAAGCAGATTTATAGCAATTTACAATGAGTATAAAAATGCGAAAGCAGTTACTCAAGAGAGAATGTATCTAGAAACTATGGAAAAAGTTTTAGCTGATATAGATAAAGTAATTATAGAAAAAAATGCGGGTTCAGGAGTAGTTCCATATTTACCTTTACCTGAATTAAAAAAGAAAGCGACAAATTAAGATGAAAGCTGGAAAAATATTAGCAGGAGTATTAGTTGCAATTGGTGTTGTAGCTTTTTTATCAGTAATTATTGTTAAAGAGGTTAACCAAGCAATTATTCTTCAATTTGGTGATCCAAAAAGAATTATAATGAAGCCAGGATTAAACTTTAAAATTCCATTTATTCAGAACGTAGTTTATTTAGATAAAAGAATTTTAAATTTAGATGCTCCGCCTGAAGAGGTTATTGCGTCAGACCAGAAACGTTTAATTGTTGATGCGTTTGCAAGATTTCAAATCATTGACCCACTGAAGTTTTATATTTCAGTTGGAAATGAAAGAGTTGCAAGATCAAGATTGTCGACAATTATTAATTCAAGAATAAGAAATGTATTAGGTCAAGAGGAATTACAAACATTATTATCAAAAGATAGATCTAAGCAAATGGCCTTAATTAAAGAAGGTGTTAATAACGAAGCGCAAAATTTTGGAATTAACATTGTTGATGTCAGAATTAAAAGAGCAGATCTACCTCAAGCTAACAGTGATGCAATTTATAGAAGAATGCAGACCGAAAGGGAAAGAGAAGCAAAAGAATTTAGAGCAAAAGGAGCAGAGATGGCAGTTACAATTACATCAACTGCTGACAAAGAAGTTACAGTAATTTTAGCAGATGCTCAAAAACAATCTGAGATTATGAAAGGTGAAGGCGATGGAGAAAGAAATAAAATATTTGCTGACGCCTTTGGCCAAGATCCTGAATTTTTCGCTTTCTACAGAGCTATGCAAGCATATGAAAAAGCTCTTATAGGTGGTGAAACTTCTTTAATTTTATCACCTGATAGTGAATTTTTTAAATTTTTTGGAAATATAAAACCTGAAATCCAACAATAATCCTTAAATGCGTGAGCTAGTTATAGCTTTTGGTCTTTTCTTGTTTATTGAGGGAATTTTATACGCCTTATTTCCAGCAAAAATGAAAAGTATGTTGAAAAAATTAGAACTTGTTAAAGATAGTCAGCTTCGATCAGGTGGACTCATTTTTGCATTGATAGGTTTTATAATTATTTATTTTATTAAAAGTTAATATGAATAAGATTAAACTTATATTCTTAACCCTGGTTATATCATTTAGCTTTTCGTTAAATGTAAACTCCAAACCAGTTCCTGCTTCCTTTGCAGATCTTGCTGAAAAATTAATGCCATCTGTTGTAAATATTTCTACAACAACTACTATCACAACAAATTCTAATCCTTTTCCTTTTCAATTTCCTCCAGGATCTCCTTTTGAAGATATGTTTAAAGAATTTGGGACACCTCAGGAAAGACAATCAGCTGCTTTAGGTTCCGGGTTTATAATAGACGATAAAGGTATTGTAGTTACAAATAATCACGTAATACAAGATGCTGATGACATTATTGTTAGGGTAAACGGTGACCAAGAATTTAAAGCTAAGGTTCTAGGTGCTGATCCATTAATGGATATTGCTGTTTTACAATTAGAAACAGATGAAAAGTTTATCCCGGTTGCATTTGGTGACTCTGATAAAGCAAGAATTGGAGATTGGGTTTTAGCAATTGGAAATCCGTTTGGACTAGGTGGAACTGTAACAGCTGGAATTATTTCAGCAAGAAATCGATCAATTGGTTTATCACGATATGAAGATTTTATTCAAACAGATGCTTCAATAAACTCTGGTAATTCAGGTGGACCTTTGTTTGATATGGAGGGAAATGTAATTGGAATTAATACAGCAATTCTTGGACGTAATGGCTCGATTGGAATTGGATTTTCTATACCATCGAATAGTGCTCAAATTGTAATCAAGCAATTGATAGAGTTTGGAGAAACTAAAAGAGGATGGTTAGGAGTAAGAATTCAAGATGTGACAAAAGAAATTGCTGAAGTTGAAAAATTAGACAAAGCAAGAGGAGCATTAGTTGCTAGTGTTGCAGAAGATAGTCCTTCAGAAAAAGCAGGAATACAAGCTGGTGATATTATTTTAGAATTTAATGGAGAGAAAATTAATCAAATGAAAGAACTTCCAGCGATCGTTGCACGTACAGAAGTTGGAAAAAAGGTTGAGGTTAAAATTTGGAGAGACAAAAAAGAGATTATTAAAGATGTTATTCTAGGAAGATTAGAAACTTCAGATGATTTCAAAATAAGCAAAAATCAAGAAACCGAAAAACAAAATAATGAAGAAATAATTGAAAGTTTAAGAATTGCAGTAAGACAATTAACTAAAGAAGATATTAAAAATAGAAATTTACCAAATCAAACTACAGGACTTGTGATAACAAAAATTGCAAACAACAGCCCTGTGGCAAATTCAATAGAGCTTAACAGTATTATTATTGAGGCTCAGAAGAAAAAAATTAGATCAGCAGATGATTTAAGAAAAATTACAAATGAAGTTCTTAATTCAAATCAAAAGACAGTTTTACTCGCAATCTATAATAATCAAAATCAAAGACGATACATTGGTGTTAAGCTAGACTGATCATGGATTTAAAATCCAAGATTATATTAATATCAGGGCCAACAGCATCAGGAAAATCAAGTTTTGCAATTAAAGTTGCAAAAATAGTAGATGGAGAGATTATTAATGCAGATAGCATGCAAGTATACAAAGAGCTTAAAATTTTGTCAGCTAGACCAGATCCAAAAAAATATCAGAAAATAAAACATCACTTATATGGTTTTCATAATGTAACAAAAAACTTCTCCACAGGTGATTGGCTTAAGCTAGTAATTAAGAAAATTAAGGAAGTTCAAAAAAGAAAAAAAACTCCAATTCTTGTTGGAGGGACAGGTTTATACTTTAAAGCTTTAACTGATGGTTTAGTTAAAATGCCAAATATTTCATTAAAATTAAGGAAACAAGTTAGAGATTTGCAAAAAAAACTTGGACAAAAGAAGTTTTATGAAAAACTATTAAAATTAGATCCATCTTCAAGAGGAAAAATAAACCCTACAGACACCCAAAGATCCATAAGAGCTTATGAAGTTAAAAAGTTTACAAAAAAATCTCTAACTGAATGGTTTAAAAACACAAAATCAAACTTTATGGAAGACGATTTCTTTAAAGTTTATATTGATTTTCCTAGACAAGAATTAATTGAGCGTATTAATCTTAGAACAAGTGAGATGATAGAAAATGGAGCATTAAAAGAGATAAAAGATTTCATAAAGTTAAGGGTTAGAAAAGATAAAAGTGCCAACAAAGCCATCGGAGTTAATGAAATTAGAGAATATTTAAAAAAACAAAAAGATTTGAATGATACTAAAGAAAAAATAGCCATAAAAACTAGACAATACGCCAAAAGACAAAGTACTTGGGCTAGAGGCAATATGATAAACTGGATAAAACTTAAGCCACAAGACATAAATAATTTTTTGAAAAAAATTTAAAATTTTCATTCTTAAACTTGACCAATGAGCACAACTTCAGCTAGATTGCCTAATGCCAAAATTATTAACTGGAGCAGAAATTGTATTTAAATGTCTTGAAGACCAAAAGGTAGAACATATCTTTGGTTATCCAGGTGGCGCAGTGTTACCGATTTATGATGAATTAAAAAATCATCCTTCTATAAAACATATTTTAGTTAGACACGAACAAGGTGCTGGTCATGCAGCTGAAGGATACGCGAGGTCATCAGGAAAACCTGGTGTAGTTTTAGTTACATCAGGTCCTGGAGCAACCAATGTTGTTACAGCTTTAACAGATGCTTATATGGATTCTGTACCATTAGTTTGTATTTCTGGTCAAGTTCCAACACATTTAATTGGAACAGATGCATTTCAAGAATGTGACACTACAGGAATCACAAGACCTTGTACGAAACATAATTGGTTAGTTAAAGATATAAATGATCTTTCAAAAGTTATGCATGAAGCTTTTAGAGTTGCAACAACTGGAAGACCTGGACCGGTTTTGATTGATATTCCAAAAGATATTCAGTTTGCAAAAGCAAAATACAAAAAACCAAATAAAGAAAAAAAATTAAACGGAAAATCTCACAATAAATTTTCTCAAGATCAAATTGATGAATTAGTAAAATTATTAAGCAAGGCCAAAAAACCAATCATCTATAGTGGTGGAGGAGTAATTAACTCAGGTCCAAAAGCAAGTCGTGCTCTAAGAGAATTTGTTGAACTAACTGGCTTTCCTATAACTTCAACACTTCAAGGATTAGGTGCGTATCCTGGAAATGATAATCAATTTTTAGGAATGCTTGGTATGCATGGTACTTATGAAGCAAATAATGCAATGCATGATTGTGACCTTTTAATTAATATTGGTGCAAGGTTTGATGATCGTATTACTGGAAAAATTGATGAGTTTTCTCCAAATTCAAAAAAGGTTCATATTGATATAGATCCATCATCAATTAATAAAATTATCAAAGTAGATCTTGCAATAGTTGGGGACGTTACGAGTGTTATAAGTAAAATTAATAAGACAATTGCTAAAAGAAAAAATGGTCATAGCAAATCAAATAAATCAAATATAGCAAAATGGTGGGAACAAATTGAAAAATGGAGAGAAAAAGCTTCTCTTAATTTTGTAAATAGTGATGAAAGTATAAAACCTCAACATGCCGTTCAAAGACTTTATGAATTAACTAAGAATAAAGATACTTATGTTACTACCGAGGTTGGACAACATCAAATGTGGGCTGCTCAGCATTATAAATTTAATAAACCAAATAGATGGATGACATCTGGTGGTTTAGGAACTATGGGTTACGGATTGCCAGCAGCGGTTGGTGTACAAATTGCTCATCCTGAAAAATTAGTAATTGATATTGCTGGAGAAGCCTCAGTTTTAATGACTATGCAAGAAATGTCTACGGCAGTTCAATACAATCTCCCTATAAAAATTTTTATTTTAAATAATCAATATATGGGAATGGTTAGACAATGGCAGGAGTTGCTTCATGAAAAAAATTATTCTGAAAGTTACTCTGAAGCATTACCAGATTTTATGAAAATGGCTGAAGCATATGGATGCAAAGGAATCAAAGCAGACAATCCAGCTGATCTTGATGATAAAATTCAGGAAATGATTGATTATGATGGGCCTGTTATATTTGATTGTCATGTGGATCCTAACGAGAATTGCTTCCCAATGATACCATCTGGAAAACCTCATAACCAAATGATCTTGGGCCCAAATGATCAACAGGAAAATAAAATTAAAGGAAAAGGCAAAGCCTTAGTATAATCATAATGCCGAAATCAAAGTCAGCTTACAGCATACCTACGAAGAAACAAAAACCAGATACATATATTTTTGTAGTATGGGTAGACAATGAGGCTGGAGTTTTGGCAAGGGTTGTAGGTTTATTTTCAGGCCGAGGGTACAATATCGAGTCATTAGCAGTTGCTGAGGTCGATGCTGTTAAAAATATTTCAAGAATAACAATTGTTACTACTGGAACACCTCAGGTTATTGATCAAATAAGACTTCAATTAACTAAATTAGTGCCTGTTCATAAAGTTGCTGAGTTTAAAAGAGAAGACAAAGACGTAATATTTAAGGAAATGGCTTTATTTAAAGTGGTAGGCAAAAGAAATAAAATTCAAAAATGCCTAAATGCTTGTAAAAAATTTAATCCCGTAATATTAGACGAAACAAAAACTTCAGCAGTAATTCAAATAACTGCTCTGAGAAGAGAAATTGATAAGATGAATAAAAAATTAAAGCCCTTAGGACTTATTAGCACTTCGAGAACTGGGGCAGTAGCTATGACCAGAGGTGCTAAAATATTTAATTAATTTAATAGGAGAGACGATATGAAAATGTTTTATGAAAAAGACGCAGATGTAAATCTGATTAAGAGTAAAAAAGTTGCTATTTTTGGTTACGGAAGTCAAGGACACGCTCATGCATTAAACCTAAAAGATAGTGGAGTAAAAGAAATTGTTGTGGCATTAAGAGAAGGTTCATCGAGTGCAGCAAAAGCAGAGTCAAAAGGATTAAAGGTAATGAATTTATCTGATGCTGCAGAATGGGCTGATGTTGTAATGATACTTACACCAGATGAACTACAAGCAGAAATTTATAAAAATCATATTGAACAAAGAGTAAGAGAGGGAACAAGCATTGCTTTTGCTCATGGTTTAAATGTTCATTACGATTTAATTAAAGCTAGAAAAGATCTAGATGTTTTTATGGTTGCTCCCAAAGGACCTGGTCACTTAGTTAGAAGTGAATATGAAAAAGGAGGTGGAGTGCCTTGTTTATTTGCTGTTCATCAAGATGGTTCAGGAAAGGCAAGGGATTTAGCTTTATCTTATGCTTCAGCAGTTGGTGGAGGAAGATCAGGAATTATTGAGACTACATTCAAAGACGAAGTTGAAACAGATTTATTTGGTGAACAAACTGTACTTTGTGGAGGTTTGGTTGAGCTAATTAAAAATGGTTATGAAACTTTAGTTGAAGCTGGATATGAACCAGAGATGGCATACTTTGAAACAGTTCATGAAGTTAAATTGATTGTTGATTTAATTTATGAAGGTGGAATTGCGAACATGAATTATTCTATTTCGAACACTGCTGAATATGGTGAATATCAATCTGGCCCTAGAGTAGTTAATAAAGAAGAGACCAAAAAAAGAATGAAAGAAGTTTTGGCTGAAATTCAATCTGGAAAATTCACTAAAGAGTGGATGGATGAATGCAAAAATGGTCAAAAAAACTTCCTTGCTACGAGAGCTAAATTAGCCGAGCATCCAGTTGAAAAAGTTGGTGCAGAATTAAGAGCTATGATGCCTTGGATAGGTAAGAAAAAATTAGTTGATAGTGATAAAAGTTAAATTTTATCAGTAAATTATTGCTACTATAATTCAATTATTTCACTTATACTTTTTTAAATAAATTTAAAAAACGAGGGGAATAATGAAGACTAAAAATATATTAAGAATACTATTGTCATTAGTTCTAGTATTCGGATTTTCTTCAGCATGGGCAAAAACTATTAAATGGTCTATGCAGGGAGACAGTTTAACACTAGATCCACATGCGCAAAACGAAGGTCCAACTACTCAAGTATCTAGACAAGTTTATGAAGCTCTAGTTCAAAGAGGCTTGGACATGAAAATAGGACCTGCTTTAGCAAAAAAATGGAAGGCTACTGATCCAAATACTTGGATTTTTACTTTGAGAGAAGATGCTAAGTTTTCAGATGGTTCTGGAATGACATCAGCAGATGTTGTTTTCAGTATATTAAGAGCAAAGCAAAGAACATCTGACTTTAAAGAATATATTAGTACTGTTGCTAATGTTGAAGCGGTTGGAGATTACTCAGTTAAAATAACTACAAGTAAACCTAACCCTATTCTTTTGAACCAATTATCTAACATTTTTATAATGTCTAAAGCTTGGTCAGAGAAAAACTTTGCAATGTCTCCACAAAATTGGGATGCAGGACAAGAAACTTTCTCTGCTACTAATGCTATGGGAACTGGTCCTTTTAAAATAACTTTAAGAGAGCCTAACACTAAGACAGTTTTTAAAAGAAATAAACATTGGTGGGGTGAAATGAAGGACAAAAAAGTAACTCAAATTGAATTAATGCCTATTAAAAATGCAGCTACAAGAGTAGCAGCTTTATTATCTGGTGAAATTGATATAGTTACAGATGCTCCTGTTCAAGACTTGAAAAGAATTGGATCTTCTTCAGGTCACAAAGTTGAAAGTACAGCTCAAATGAGAACAATTTTCTTAGGTATGGATCAAGCAGCTGACAAATTAAGAACTGGTAATACAGGTGATAATCCATTTAAGAAAAAAGAAGTAAGACAAGCTCTGTATCAAGCAATTGATATTGAAGCGATCAAGAAAAAAGTTATGAGAGGTTTAAGTGAACCAGCAGGAATTATAACTTTCCCAGGTGTAAATGGATATACAGCTGATCTTGATAAAAGATTACCTTACGATGTTAATGCTGCAAAAAAACTTTTAGCTGATGCGGGATATCCTAATGGTTTTGACGTCGAGCTTAGATGTCCTAATGACAGATATGTAAACGATGAGGCAATATGTACTGCTGTTGTTGGAATGTTAGGTAAAATTGGAGTTAACGTCAACTTATTTGCTCAAACTAAAAGCAAACACTTCAAAGAGCTTAAAGATGATCAAGGTGATTTTTATATGCTAGGATGGGGTGTTCCAACTTTAGATAGTCACTATGTTTTCCATTACCTATATGAAACTGGTGCTAGTTGGAACAAAGTTAACTTTAGTAACGCTGATGTTGATGCTGCAATTAGAGTTATGGAAGGTGAAGTTGATTTAGAAAAAAGAAATGCTGCAATTGCAAAAGCTTGGAAAATTGTAAAAGATGATATTTCTTATCTTCCTTTACATCACCAAGTAATTTCTTGGGCATCTAAAAGCAATGTTAATGTTCCTATCAGACCGAATAACGAACCGTTATTCAGAACTGCTAGTTTTAACTAATTAAAAATTATTACAAGCCCTTTAAAAATTTAAAGGGCTTGTAAATTTAAACCTTCACAAATTGATAAAATATTTTTTTAAAAGGCTGTTTCAATCTGCTTTGGTGATGTTAGTTGTCGCCTTTGTGTCTTTCTCTTTATTTAATTTTGTCGGAGATCCAATCAATAACATGGTTGGAGAAGAAACTTCTGATGAGGAAAGAGCAGAATTGAGAGAAACGCTTGGTTTAATGGATCCAATTCATGTACAGTTTTCAAGATTTATAGTTAATGCTTCTAAGGGTGAGTTTGGAATTTCATATCAATTAAGAAGACCTGTTTCAGAGTTAATAGTTGAAAGATTGCCTGCAACTATTGAGCTTGTGGTTATTTCAGCACTAATTGCACTTGTAACTGGTACATTATTGGGAGTTTATACAGGTATAAATCGAAAAGGTTTTTTAAGTGATTTTGTTTTAGCCATCTCTTTGTTGGGGGTTTCACTCCCCACATTTGTAATTGGTATATTATTTATATATCTGTTCGCGGTAATTTTAGGAATATTACCCTCTTTTGGAAGAGGAGAAGTTGTTGATTTAGGTTTTTGGACTACAGGTTTTTTAACGGCTTCAGGACTTAAAGCAATTATACTTCCTTCAGTAACATTAAGCCTTTTCCAAATGACTTATATCATCAGGCTTGTCCGAGCAGAGATGATGGAAATATTACAAACAGATTATATTAAATTTGCTCGTGCTCGAGGTATTAGTGAAAATAGTATTAAATATAAACATGCATTAAAAAATGGATTGATACCAGTAATAACTATAGCAGGAATAAATATTGGAACTCTAATTGCGTTTTCAATTATTACTGAAACTGTTTTTCAATGGCCTGGCATGGGCTTCTTATTTATTCAAGCAGTTCAATTCGTAGATATACCAATCATGTCAGCTTATTTAGTTTTTATAGCTTTTGTTTTTGTAATGATAAATTTTATAGTTGATATTCTTTATTATTTAATTGATCCAAGAATAAGAGTTAAAGGAGATGCTGCAAGTGGATAACAAAACTTTAAGTACTTGGGAAAGAATAAAAGACAGTGATATTTATAATAGCTTTATTAAATCGCCTACTGCTATTGTATCATCTACTATCTTGTTTATAATTTTTTTCTGTTCTTTTTTTGTTGAGCTCGTAACACCTTATAATCCCTTTGACCCATCCTCTCTATCATTGATGGATGCATTCACACCACCATCATGGACAGAAGATGGTCTTGCTAAATTTATTTTAGGCACTGATGGACAAGGAAGAGATATGCTATCAACAATTTTGTATGGATGCAGGATTTCTTTAATTGTAGGTTTTTCTGCGATAATTTTTAGTTTAATCCTTGGAGTTGGGTTGGGATTAACAGCTGGATTTTTTGGAGGAAAATATGAAATGATAGTAATGAGGTTAACTGATGTTCAGTTAACAGTACCAAGTATTTTGATGGCATTGTTGGTTGATGGAATAGCAAGAGGATTAATCTCGAGAGAAATGCATGATGAAATGGCAATTTATGTTTTAATATTTGCAATCGGGATTTCAGAGTGGCCACAATTTGCTAGAGTTTCCAGAGCTGCAACTTTGGTAGAAAAAAATAAAGACTATGTTTCAGCATCTACAATAATTGGGGTTTCTAATATAATTATTATGTTTAAACATATTTTACCAAATATTTTAAGACCGGTGTTAGTAATTGGAACTATTGGTTTAGCTCTTGCTATTTTAGCTGAGTCTACTTTAAGTTTTTTAGGAGTTGGCGTACCTCC
>CACMYF010000020.1 GCA_902617805.1 uncultured Pelagibacteraceae bacterium | reverse complement strand
TATGATAAACCTCAAAAAGACTAGCACCATAATTAAGAGTTTGAACTCTTAAAAATTTATTTTGGATTATTGAAGTTTCAACTTTCACCTAAATCAAGTTATGCCTGCATCCACTACAAAATTTTGTTTAGTACACCCAGATGATTGATCTGAGGCTAAAAATAATACTAATCTAGCAACATCAAAAGGTTTCAGTTGTCTTTTAAGAGCTTGATTATCTAAAATAAATTTTTTGTATTTTGGGGTTAACCAATGCTTAATTTGTCTTTCAGTTGCTATATTTCCGGGTGTTATTGAGTTTGATCTTATGTTGTATTTTCCAAATTCTTGTGCAAATGATCTTGATAATCCTATAGCAGCAGATTTTGCTGTTTCATAAACTACTTTATCTCCCTCTCCTAAAATCCAAGATACAGAACTTAAATTAATTATTGATCCATTTTTTTTCTTAATCATGCCGCCAATTACTGCCTGGGCTGCAAAAAAATAATGTTTTAAATTAATATCTATTCTATTTTGCCAATATTCTTCACTAACATCATTAGTCGAATGTCTATCATCATTTGCAGCATTATTAACTAGTACGTCGATTGGTCCTTTTTCGTAGACAATCTTTTTAATTAAATTTTGTAGTTTATAAGTATCAGTGACACTGCACTCTAAGAATATTGGTTTTTTAATTTTTTTTTTTTTTAATTTTTTTATTAATTTAGTTGACTCCTTTTTATTTATATCAACAAAATAAACCTCACTTTTTTGTTCACAAAAATGTTCAACTATTGAAGCGCCAATTCCTGAACCACCACCAGTAATAAATATTCTTTTATATTTTAAATCAGAATATTTAACTTTCATTTTATATTCTCTCCTTGGTTTTAGCATCAAATAATGATGTTTGAGTTAAATCAAAATATAATTTTGTTTCTTTTGCTAATTCAATTTTAATTGTTGAAGGAAATTTAGCTAAAATTTCTTGATTAGCATAATCAAATGTCATTATTTGTTCGTGACCAATATATTCACTTAAATCTGCTCTTAAACTAACTTCAAAATCACTTTCATTAGATTTTTTAAAGTAAATGTGCTCTGGTCTTACGCCAAAGAAGACTTCTTTATTATTTAAATTAGATTTTTCTTTAAATTCATAGCCTTTTACTGGAATTTCAAAATTAGATTCACTTGCTGTAAAAGATATTTCACCTGAGCTTTCTTTTAAAGTTCCCTTAATTAAATTCATAGATGGTGATCCAATAAAATCAGCTACAAATGTGTTGCTTGGTTTGTTGTAAATATTTTCAGGTGTATCATTTTGTTGAATGACACCATGATTCATGATTGCAATTCTTGTTCCCAAACTCATCGCTTCAGTTTGATCGTGAGTTACATATACAACTGTTGTTTTTAATTGTTGGTGAAGTTTTTTAATTTCTCTTCTCATCTCAACTCTTAATTTTGCATCTAGGTTTGACAAAGGCTCATCAAATAAAAATATTCTAGGTTCTCTTACTAATGCTCTTCCAATAGCAACCCTTTGTCTTTGTCCACCAGATAACTGAGATGGTTTTCTTTCTAATAATTGATCTACTTGTAAAAATTTAGATACTTTCTCTAACTGTTGTTCAATTTTTTCTTTTGATGTCTTTGCTTGTTTCAGACCAAAAATCATATTCTCTCTTACATTCATTGAAGGATATAAAGCGTATGACTGAAAAACCATTGCAATATTTCTGTCTTTTGGCTCTACTTTACTGACATTATAATCATCAATAAAAACGTTACCTTCATTGATTGTCTCTAACCCTGCAATAATGTTTAGTAATGTAGATTTACCACATCCTGAAGGACCTAATAAAACTAAAAAATTTCCCTCATCTATCTCTAAATTAATTTTTCTTAATACCTCTGTAGACCCAAAATTTTTTGATAGATCTTCAATTTTTAATGTTTTCATAGTTATCCTTTCACTGCTCCTGAAGTTAATCCTCTAATAAAATATTTACCTGCTAAAACATATACAATGAGAGTTGGCACTCCTGCTATGATTGCTGACGCCATATCAACATTGTATTCTTTAACACTTGTACTAGATAAAACCATGTTATTTAAAGCAACTTGAATTGGTGCTGCTTCACCAAATGAAAAGGTTGATCCAAATAAAAAGTCATTCCAAATTTGAGTAAACTGCCAAATAATTGTTACTACAATTATCGGTGCTGATATTGGAAGTAAAATTTTGAAAAATATTTTAAAAAATCCTGCTCCATCAATTCTTGCTGCTTTCACTAATTCTGTTGGAACTGATACGTAGTAATTTCTAAAAAATAAAGTGGTAAATGGAATTCCATAAACGGTATGAACCAAAACTAATCCAACAATAGAATTTGATATTCCTAATGCTCCTAAAGTTCTAGCCATTGGAAGTAATATTGCTTGAAAAGGTATAAAACATCCAAATAATAGAAATAAGAAAACCCAGCTATCACCTTTGAATCTCCATTTAGTTAAAACATATCCTGTCATTGCTCCAATGAATGTTGAAAAAAATACTGCAGGTACGACCATCTTAATTGAATTCCAAAAATAAGGTTTTAAAAAAGTATCTCCTGCTCCATATCCTCTTCCTCCCCAAGCAACTGCCCAAGAGTCAAAATTTAATCCACTCGGCCAAGACAAAAGTGTTCCTTGACGAATTTCTTCCATCGTTTTTAATGAAGTTACAACCATTACATATAATGGAAAAATAAAATAAGAAGCAAATATAATTAAAACAAAATACAAAAACCATCTTAAAAACATATTTGTATATTTTGATTTTTGCTCAAGCTGTTGGTAAGAAGATGATTTTAAATTATCTTGCATTTTCTCTCCTTAATTCTGAATATAAATATGGAATAATGACTGCGGCTACGGCCATAAACATCATCATCGCACTTGCTGCAGATAAACCAACTTGACTTTTGTGAAATGCTGCTTGTGTCATAAATAAAGCTGGCATAGTGGTAGAGATACCTGGGCCACCTTGGGTTAAAGCAACAATCAAATCATAACTTTTAATTGAGATATGGACTAAAATTACAAAACTTGTAAAGAATACTGGTCTCATCATTGGTAATAATATTCTCCAATAAACTGTAAATAAACCAGCGCCATCAATTTTTGCAGCTTTGACGATTTCATCTTCAACAGATCTTAATCCCGCTAGAAATAATGCCATAACAAATCCTGCTGATTGCCAAACACCTGCAATAACTATCGTATAAATGGCCATCTCCCTATTTACCAACCAATCAAAGGTGAAGTTCTCAAAACCCCAATCTATAAACATTTTTTGAATTCCAAGAGTTGGGTTTAAAATCCATTTCCAAGCAGTACCTGTTACGATAAATGATAAAGCCATTGGGTATAAATAAATTGTTCTTAAAACACCTTCTGCTCTTATTTTTTGATCTAGAAATATTGCTAAAATTATTCCAATCACAATACAAAAAATTAAAAATAAAGCCGTGAAAACAAGCAAATTATCTACTGATATAAGCCATTTTCTAGATGCCCATAACTTTTCATACTGCCCAAAACCCCACAATTCATATTTAGGTAAAATTTTAGAATTAGTAAAAGATATATATAAAGTCCAAAGTACAAAGCCATAAACAAACCAACCTATTAATCCAACAGCTGGAGCCATTACAATTTTAGGTAAATTTTTTTCTAACCACTTGAACATTATAAATATTTTTATTTTTAGATTTAAAAAAAAGGCCACTTAATCAAAAGTGGCCTTTTAATTTTTATGCACTACATATTAGCTAGAACTGAATCAGCTAAAGCGTTAGCAGCATCTACAGATGACATGTCAGAGTTAAAGTGCTCTGTAATGATATCTTGTAGGGCAGCTTTCATAGTATTACCTTGAGCCATACCGTGAGCAAAACTTGGAACTAATCCACCGCTTGCACCGGCAGTTTTGATATCTGCGTTAGATGTTTTTGCACATTTGTCAAATTCATCCATTGATACGTCTAAACGAGCCGGGATAGAACCTTTGTATAGGTTGAAAACTTTTTGGAAGTTTTTACCCATCATAAGCTTAGCTAGTAACTTTTGACCAGCTTGTTTATCTGGATCGCTAGATTTGTAAAAGATAAAACTATCTACGTTATATAAGTATCCATTGTTTGAAGGAGTGGCAGCGCAGTAGTAATCTACACCTGGAACTTTTCCAGCAGCTGTAAATTCACCTTTAGCCCAGTCACCCATAATTTGGAAACCAGCTTTACCTTCAATAACCATACCAGTAGCAACGTTCCAGTCTCTTCCTGGACTACCTTCGTCAGTAAAACCTTGTAGTTTTCTCATTTGATCAAAAACTTTAACTGTTGTTTCGCTTCTTAAACAGCTTTCTTTAAGATCTACATAACAATTTTTGTAGTAATTGTTTCCACCGATACCCATAGCAACTGCTTCAAATACTGTAGCATCTTGCCAAGCTTGACCACCATGTGCAAATGGAATAATGCCAGCAGCTTGTAATTTTTCAGCAGCAGCATTTAACTCATCCCAAGTAGTTGGAACTGAAATACCGTTCGCATCAAATACAGCTTTGTTTGCCCACATCCAGTCAATTCTGTGAATGTTTACTGGAGCAGCACAATAAGGTCCACTGTTGTTTTCACACTTATGAATAGCTGCAATCATTGGGTCTAATAAATTATCCCAACCTTCTGCTTTAGCAACTTCATCTATGTTATATGGAGCTACAACACCTTCTTGGTCATACTCTTGAATTGTCGGACCTTTGATTTGTGATGCTGATGGAGGATCTCCAGCAACGATTCTTGCTTTTAGTGCAACGTTAGCAGCGTCTCCACCACCACCCGTTACAGGCATGTCCATCCATTCACCACCGTTTGCAGCGAAATCATCTTTTAAGACTTTAAGTGCAGCAGCTTCACCACCAGACGTCCACCAGTGCAATACCTCGATCTTAGGTCCTGCAATTGATGAAGTAGATGTGAACGCTAATGTAATTAAAGCGATCATTAGTTTTTTCATATCTTCTCTTCCTCTTTTTATTTAGTTAACTATTTTTTTAAAACGAAACTATAAGTAGAATAAATCCCAATTGATAATTAAAAAAACTTTATACAACTAATAATTGTAATGAATTTTTTTCCTTATCTATCAATATTTTTTTAAATAAAAAAAAAATTTTTTTTTTTGGATTCTACTTTTAGTTGAAGTTCTAATATGTCGCGCTTCTTCCTAGTCTTGCAGCACCACGAACACCACTAGCGTCACCAAATCTAGGTTTTAAAAAAACACCCTCATATTCTCTCCCAATAACAAATTTTCTAACCAATGAATCTATTTCATGTAAAAAATCAATTTCGTTTGAAACTCCTCCTCCAAATATAAAAGCGTCAGGATCTAAAATATTTATGATGCTTGAAAGAGACATTGCTAAATTTACTTTAAAATCATCTATAAATCTTTCAGCATCTAAATCATGTTTTCTATTTAATTCAAAAATTTCATTTGTTTTTAAATTTTTTCCATAAAGTTTCTTAAATCTTTTTGCTAAACTTAAACCAGATAAAAAACTTTCAATCTCTGCTTCTCTTGCATTACTTGAATCAAAATTTTCTTTCTTAGCTGCAAAATATGGTATTTGGTTGTGTCCCCATTCCCCTGCTACTCCATTTGAGCCAGTAATAATTTTTTTATCTATTACTAAACCACCTCCAACTCCTGAACCTAATATAATTCCATAAACAATTTTATAATGTGTACCAGCTCCATCTATTGCTTCGGATAAAGCAAAACAATTTGCATCATTTTCACAAAACACTTCTTTTTCAAGAGCTTTACGTAGATCACTTTGAAACGGTTTCTTTTCTAACCAAGTTATATTTGGAGCATTTTTTACTAATCCAGTTTGAGGAGAATGAACTCCTGGGTGACAAACACCAATTGGAAGTTCTTGTTTAAACTCTTGTTCTAATTTTCTGTGGATATCTCTTATGGCAGTTATAATTTGGGTATACTCCTTTGGACACGATATTCTTGATCTGTGTTTTTCGTTTCCATTCTCTTCAAGTACTACACTCTCAATTTTAGTTGCACCAACATCAATACCTACTTGCATAACTAATATGTAGCTCTTCCACCACTTAAATCAAAAACTGCTGCAGTTGAAAACGAATTTTCTTCACTTGACAACCATGTAACAAGTGATGCAAGCTCAGTAACTTCCGCAAAACGACTTCTTGGAATTTTAGAAAGTATATAATCAGTAAATTCTTTGGTTTGTTGTTGAATAATTTTTGTCTTAGCAACTGCTGGGGTAACACAATTAACAGCAATATTATTTAAAGCCAGTTCTTTACCTAAGGATTTAGTCAGCCCAATGACAGCTGCTTTTGAAGAGCTGTAAGCGGATGCGTTTGGATTTCCCTCTTTTCCAGCTATTGAAGAGATATTGACAATTCTTCCATAGTTGTTTTGTTTCATGTACGGGACTACAGCTTTGCAACAATAAAAAACAGCATTTAAATTTAAATTTATAATTTTATTCCATTCATCCAAAGGATAGTCTGCAACTGATGTATTTAGCCCTGATATACCTGCGTTGTTTATGAATATGTCAATTCTTCCAAATTTATCTTGAATTTTTTTTAAATTTTCTGTTACACTTTTATAATTGGTAACATCAACAATTTGAAAATTAAAATTTGATGAATTTATTTTTTTTTCAGCCAATTTTATTTCATTCTCATCAATATCCCAAGCAATTACTTTCGCACCTGCTTCAATAAATCTTTCAGTTATTGCTAAACCAAATCCTTGGGCTCCGCCAGTAACAACAGCTACACGATTATTTAAATCATACTTAATCATTATTTTTTTTAAATTTTCTTGATCTTATTAAAGGAAAAGCCAAAGCAATTAAAGACAAAATAAAGAATGTTAAAGCAATTGGTCTTGTAAAAAACATTAGCCAATTACCGTCAAATATAACCAAAGATTGTCTTAAAGTTCCTTCAACTAATTCACCCAAAATTAATCCTATAATAACCGGAACAACAGAAAAGCCATATCTTCTCATAAAGAAACCTAACACTCCAAAAAATAACATTATCCAAACATCAATTATTGATTGATTTAAAGAATAAGTTCCACATACTGAAACTGCAAATATCATTGGCCATAAAATTTTGTTAGGAACTAAAGTAATTCTTGCAAATATTTTGGCTCCAAAAAATCCAAAAATAAAAAAGAGAATATTTGCAATCAACATAGCTCCGAAAATTCCATATAAGAAATCTGGCTGTTCTCGAAATAAATCTGGTCCAGGTCTAACTCCATGAATGATCAATCCTGTGAGGATAACAGCTGTTGTTGCGCTACCAGGAATACCAAGTGCTAAAGTTGGAACCATCGCGCCCCCTGTTGCAGCATTATTTGCTGCTTCAGCACCAGCAATGCCTTCAATTGATCCTTTACCAAATTCTTCTGGATTTTTTGAAAATCTTTTAGCTTCAGAGTAACCAATTAAAGATGCAACGGTTCCACCTTCTGCGGGAAGTACTCCAATAAATGACCCAATTCCACTTGATCTCAAAATAGTTTTCCAGGTTTTTTTATAATCATCTTTGCTAGGAAGCTTAATTGCTTTTAGAGCAATTCTGTTAAAGACTTGATTTATTAAAGTTGATTGAGTTAACATTTCACTCATTGCAAAAAGTCCAACTACTACTGGTATAAAACCTATTCCTTCAGTTAATTCATTAATCCCAAAAGTAAAACGATCAATTGAGGTCATAAAATCTTTACCAACTGTTGAGATCAATATTCCAAACGCACCTGCAATTAAATTTTTAATTGGGCTACCCTCACCTATTGAAGCTAACATTGTTAAACCAAATATTGCTAATGCAAAGTATTCTGGTTGACCAAATTCATAAGCAAGTTGTGCCAATATTGGAGCAAAGAAAACTAATATAACGACACTAAAAATACCTCCAACAGTACTTGAGACTGTTGCCATACCTAAAGCTCTTCCTGCTTCGCCTTTTTGTGCTAAGGGATAGCCATCTAAACAAGTGGCTGCAGCTGCTGGGGTACCTGGTGTATTAATGAGTACTGCAGTTATTGCACCACCATAGGTTCCTGCACAATAAATAGAAGTTAATAAAACAATTGCAGATAACGGATCTAGAGTCATTGTGAAAGGTAAGATCAATGCTCCACCTGTTGTTGGTCCTAACCCTGGTAAAACTCCTAATATCAAACCAAACAAAGTTCCAAAAAATAAAACTAATAATAGTTTAGAACTGAAAAGTGGTGCCAGCATTAATAAGAAATTATCCATTTAACTATAGTAAATGTTAGTAATTATTCCTGGGGGAAATCTTAAACCTAAAATTGTTTCAAAAAAAACAAAGACAATAATTGGAAAAATAATTCCAACTATTAATAAATAAAATAATCTTTTTTCTCCCCAACAATAAGAAACAAAAATAGATAAAGCTGAGATTGCTAAAAAGAAATCAAGTGTTTTAGAAACTACTATAAAAATAACAAAACTTGATAAAGTTAGAAAGAATGATCTTGGTAATTTTTTTTCAACTTTCCAAGGATTTTTAGTTGCCAAATAATAGATTATTAATGTCATTAATATTATTAAGATCAAGAGCGCTTTTGGAAATGTTGCTGGCTGTATTCCTCTATTTAAAATAGGAGGAACAATATCAAAAGTAAAAGTTGTGATTAATAATGCTACAGATAC
Organism: uncultured Pelagibacteraceae bacterium; assembly: GCA_902617805.1. Taxonomy (GTDB): domain Bacteria; phylum Pseudomonadota; class Alphaproteobacteria; order Pelagibacterales; family Pelagibacteraceae; genus Pelagibacter. The sequence continues at coordinate 4,733 of CACMYF010000020.1, read as the reverse complement.
TAAAATAATTACAAGAGAAACTTTAAACTCATCTCTAAAAAAAAAGGGCAAACTTTTGTTTGCCCTTTTTTGTTTTTGTACATTTTTCATATTCAAATGTACTTTTGATTAGATTAGTTGATGTAACCTAAAGCTTTAAGCTGTGCAGTCATCTCAGCAAGCATTTCTTCCATTTGCTTACCCCATTCATCTGCACCTACAACACTTGTCTCATCAAGACCAATTTCTGTTAAGAAATTTTTATAGTAGTTGTGGCTCATAGCTTTCATCATTCCAGCTTCCAATTGTTTTACTCTTTCTGCTGGAGCACCTTTTTTAGTTACGAAACCTCTAACAGTAGATAAAGAAACAGGTATACCTAGTTCTTTTGCTGTCGGAGAGTCTCCAATTTTAGCCATTCTATTATTTGCTAATACAACTGAAACACAAAGTTTTCCTTCATTAATTTCAGTTAATGCTTCACCTAAGTTTAAAACACCCACATCAATATCTCCTTTGATAAGGTTAGTTTTAATTGGCGCAACACCTTTATAAGCAACTATAGTTGGATCTTTTAATCCACCTTTTTTTGTAAATGCGATTGCACTAACATCATCAATACCACCAGTATGAGTAGTTCCGTATTTTAGTGATTTTGATTTTTGTGCACTAATGAATTTTTTAGCATCTTTGATGTCGTTTTTACAATTAACCACAAATAATTGAGGATCATCAGTTCCTCTAGCAAGTGGTTGCATATCACTTAACTTAACTTTAGTTTTACCTAGAGCCATAGATACAGCGTGACCTGTAGTCCAAGTTAAAGTGTGATTTCCATCAGCTGGTAAAGACATCATGTAGTCCATAGATGCTGCTCCACCTCCACCTTTTTTATTTACTAATTGCATATCCTGCTTAAGAACTCTTCTTGCTCTTAATAACATCATTCTAGTAGTAACGTCAGTTCCACCACCAAAACCAGCGTGAGTGATTGCTTGTATTGGATGACCGTCAGCTTTAGCTGAAGTGATCATTAATGGAAGAGCTACAACAAAAAATTCAGTTGCTAGGAAAGCAGCTGCTAAAAATATTTTAAAGCTTTTTTTCATTATTTCCCTCTTTAGTTAATTTATATTTAATAATTTAAACATAATCTGCTACAAGACGTAAAGAAAAAAATGACTCAAAACAAATCTAACATTGCTTTATTACTAGGTGATCCTGCGGGCATAGGTCCAGAATTAATTTCAAAACTTTTAAATGATGATATGACAAAAAAAGCAAACATAGTCATCATTGGTGAAAAACAAGTATTTGAAAATGGAAATAGTATTACAGGAATTTCACATAATATAGATGTTGTTGAAAATTTTGATGAAATTGATTTTAATAAAGCAAATAGGTTTCTATTAGATATTTCTAAAGGAAAAAATCATAAATATAAATTATCTGAACCATCAAAAGAATCTGGTGAAAGTGTATTGGAAGCTTTAGATTTAGCTTTAACTCTTGCTAAAGAAAAAAAAATTGATGCAATTAATTTTGCGCCAATGAATAAAACAAGTTTAAAACTTGGAGGAAATAAACACTCAGATGAATTGCAATTAATGGCAGAAAAACTTGAAGTAAATAGTTTCTGTTGTGAGTTTAATGTTATAGATAATTTTTGGACAGCAAGGGTAACATCGCATATTCCAATAAAAGAAGTTGCCCAACATATTACAAAAGAAAATATAATGAAGCCGATAAAATTAATTAATGAAGTTATGGAGCTAAACGGTGTAAAAAAACCTCGAATTGCTATTCAAGCACTTAATCCCCACGCAGAGTTTGGTACAGAAGAAAAAGATGAAATTATACCTGCAATTGAGGAGGCAAAAAAACTTGGTTACAATGTTGATGGTCCATTACCATGTGATACATCATTTGTAGTAGCATATAAAAATAAAAATCACGATTGTATGGTAGGCATGTATCATGATGCGTTACAATCTGGTCTTAAAGCATTTGGTTTTGATAGAGGGGTAACAGTTCAAGGTGGTTTAACTGTACCAGTAACAACTACAGCTCACGGTTCAGCATTTGCTATTGCAGGAAAAAACGAGGCAAACTTAGCTCCAATTTTAAATTCATTTAAGATTGCTCTGTCCATGGCTGAGAATAAAAACAAATCAATAAATTAAAATTACATTAATTTATTAATTTAATATTTTTTTAATTTCTTCAAGTGTAAAAGGTTTTGGTTTTTTACAGGTCGTTTTTATTTCTTGAGGAACTCCAGTTTGTGAAGCTCTCATTGTAGAGTCTATAATATCTAATACATGTAGCGACAATTCTCCATTACATCTATGCTCTAGTTTATTTTCAATGGCATAAGCCATTTCTGAAAGGCCTGCTCCTCTATAATTTGCATTTGTTGGTGACTCATTGGCTCTCGAACTTTGACTTTTAATATTTATTTTTCCTAAAGGCATCATATCAGTTTTGTGTTCGCCCCAGTTTCCGCCCGCTGTAACTGAAACAAAAGCAGATCCACCAAACATATTTGGATCTGGAACAATTATTGATCCTTTATTTCCATAAAGCTCAATGTGATTTCTTTGATGAGCCACTACATCAAATGATAAGGTAATTTGGATGATACAATCATTTTCAAATTGAATCGTTGCTAAGTATGTTGTTGGTGTTTCAACTTTAAATTTTTGACCCTTTTTCGGACCAATTCCTATTTCTCTCTCTTCAAAAACTTTTGTACATCTTCCTTGTACTTGTTTTGCTGGTCCAATTAAATTTACTAATGCAGTTAAATAGTATGGACCCATATCAATAACAGGTCCTCCTTCATTTTCTGCAAACCAACTTTCTGGATTTGGGTGATAAGATTGAACTCCTGGAAATGCAAATATAGCGTTTCCTAATTTAATTTCACCAATCACACCATTATCAATTAACTCTCTAGTTTTTTGAATTCCTCCACCTAAAAATGTATCTGGAGCATTTCCTATATAAAGATTTTTTTCTTTCGCTAATTCAACTAATTTTTTTCCATCATCAAAATTTACTGCCATTGGTTTTTCAGCATATGAATGTTTTCCATTTTCAAGAGCCATTTTAGAAACTTCGTAATGTGCACCAGGTATTGTAAGATTCAAAATTATTTCAATTTCTTTGTCTTTCAAAAGTTCTTCTACTGTTACAGCTTCAATGTTGAAGTGAATTGCACATTTTTTTGCTGCTTCAAAATTTATATCTGCACACTTAACTATTCTAATGTTATTAAAATATTCTTGTGCTCTAAAATAAGTTTCTGAAATATGGCCACAGCCAATAAGACCGACTTTAAAAATTTTGTTCATAAAGGTTTATACACCTTGTCTTTGTTTGCCTTTTCCTTCTTTGTAAAGTTTTAAAGCTTCTTCATTTTCTTTAGTAGTCGGAATTTCTAGTGTAGGGCTATCCCAAAAAGCTGATCCCTCAACCCACTTATATGCATGAGTTTTTATTGAAATAACATAAGTCACATCAGACGCTTTTGCTCTCTTAAATGCAGCTTCAAGATCCGAAATTGAATTAACATGTTCAGATTTAGCCCCCATACTTTCTGCATGTTTTGCAAAATCAACATCAACTAATCCAGGAGTATTAGAGCTCTTTAATAAGTTATTATATTCTTTACCACCTTTAAATAATTGAAGTCGATTGATAACTGCAAACCCACCATTATCACAAACTATAATTATCAATTTGTTTTTTGTAATAACTGATGAATAAATATCTGTATTATTTAATAAATAAGAACCATCTCCTACAAAAGAAATTACTTCTTTATCAGGATTAGCCATTTTTATTCCAAGCGCTCCAGAAATTTCATAACTCATACAACTAAAACCCCATTCAGTCTCGTGGGTATTTAATTCTCTAGGTCTCCAAACTTGAACAACTTCACCAACCAAACCTCCTGCTGCAGTAACAGCAATATCTGTTGGGTCAGAGTTTCTATAAATTGCGCCAATTACCTGAACATAACTTGGAACTTCTTGATTTGTCGGCGCACTAACTTTATCTATATGCTCATTCCAAGATTTGAGTTCAGTTTGAGATTTTTTATTCCATTCTTCTCCAGCTTTCCAACTACCTAGAGCTTGCGAAAGCTCAGTTAATGAAACTTTAGCATCTCCAATGACAGCTTGCGCTAAATGTTTGTTAGCATCAAATCTTGATACGTTTATTGAAACTAGTTTAAAATTTTTGTTTTCGAAATTTGCCCAAGATCCAGTTGTAAAATCTGCGAGTTTAGTTCCAACTGCAATTGCTAAATCTGTTTCTTTTGCTAATGTATTTGTATTTTTTCCACCTAAACCGCCAATCTGGCCTGCAAAATGAGAATGGTCTCTTTTCATTGTAGAATATCCCATTACAGTTTGAGTGACTGGTATGTTGTGTTTAATTGCAAATTGACTTAACTCATCCATTGCATCTGAGTAAAAAACTCCACCACCAGAAATTATAATTGGATTTTTAGATGACTTAATTTTTTCTGCTGCCTCTTTGATTTGAAATTCATCTGGTCTAGGTCTTCTTATTGCGTGTACTCTTTCCTTAAAAAATTCTTCAGGGTAATCAAAAGTTTGACCTTGTATATCTTGACTTAAAGCGATACACGCGGGACCGCAATCTGCAGGATCTATCATTGTTTGAACTGCTGCTGGGAATGATTGAATAATCTGTTCTGGTCTAGTTATTCGATCAAAATA
>CACMYF010000019.1 GCA_902617805.1 uncultured Pelagibacteraceae bacterium | reverse complement strand
TTCTTGGGAATTTTTCTAAAAATTATTTGTTAAATCAAAAAATAGCTTTTGGGATAGGTGCAGCAATAGCTTCATTTTTATTTTTTTTTGCTTTAGGTTATTTGTCAAACTATTTATCTAAATATGCTAAAAGTAAAAAAGTTTGGAGAGTTATTAATATATTTATTATAACTTTTATGAGTATTTTGGTTTTATATATAATTAAGGAAATATTATGAGCGATATTTATGTAGATGATGTAGGAAAAGGTTTTCCATTTGTTTTTGTACATGGATATCTTGGTTCGTCTGAAATGTGGTGTTTTCAAAAGAATTATTTCTCAAAATATTACAGAGTCATTGCACCTGCTTTACCTGGATTTGGTGAAAGTTATAAAACACAATCTTTAAACTCTATTAATGCTATGGCGAATAAAATAATAGAAATTCTAAATCAAAAGAAGATTGATAAATTTAATTTGATTGGTCATTCCATGGGAGGAATGGTTGTTCAAGAAATAACAAAAATAGTTGGTCATAGAGTTAATAAATTAATTTGTTTTGCTACAGGATCTATAGGAGATATCCCAGGAAGATTTGAAACGATGGATGAAACAAGAGAAAAATTAAAAAAAGATGGAACAAAAATTTCATTTTCAAGAGTTCCTCCAAAATGGTTTGTAAAAGGGAATAAAGATAAGAATTATTTTTTATGTGAAAATGCTGTTAAAAATGTTTCATTAGAAACAGCTGATAATGCTTTGCTTGCTATGAAAAATTGGAAAGGAATTGATAACTTAAAAAATATCAAAAACGAAACCTTAATTATTTGGGGAGATAAAGATATTTCTTATAATTTTGATCAAGTTGATACATTGAGTAAAAATATTAAAAATAGTCGTTTAGAAATCTTTAAAGGATGTTGTCATAATGTTCATTTAGAACAACCGGATAATTTTAATATTTTAATAAAAAATTTTTTAGATTAATATTCTTAAAAAGATAAAGAATTAAATGGCAAACATAAAATTTACTGGTGTTCATAAATCATTTGGTGCTAATAAGATAATTAAAAATTTTAATCTTTTAGGTAAAGAAGATGAATTTCTTGTTTTAGTAGGACCGTCAGGATGTGGAAAATCAACTCTGCTAAGAATGATTGCGGGATTAGAAAAAATAGATGAAGGTGAAATTTTTATTAATGATCAAAAAATTAATGAACTTCATCCTTCAAAACGTCAAACTGCTATGGTTTTTCAGTCTTATGCTCTTTATCCTCATATGAACGTTTATGAAAATATGTCTTTTGGTTTAAAAATTGAAAAAAGACCTAAAGAAGAAATTAATACAAAAGTTATGCAAGCCGCAAAAATTTTAAAAATTGAAGAGCTATTAGAGAGAAAACCAAAACAATTATCTGGTGGTCAAAGACAAAGAGTGGCAATAGGAAGAGCTATAACCAGAAATCCAAAAATATTTTTATTTGATGAACCTTTATCTAACTTAGATGCAGCTTTAAGAGCAGAAATGAGAGTTGAAATTTCAAAATTACACAATCAAATCAAAACAAATATGATTTATGTAACTCATGATCAAGTAGAAGCTATGACACTAGCAGATAGAATAGTTATTTTAAATCAAGGAAATATCGAACAGGTTGGTACACCTGAGGAAATATATAATGATCCTGCAAATATTTTTGTTGCTCAATTTATTGGCACTCCCAAAATGAATATTTTAGATGTGAAAGAAGAAAATATTGTTTCAGAAAATACAATTAAATTGCTAGGTAATGATATCCAATTCGAAAAATTAAAATTAAAAAAAACTAAACATTTTTTGGGTATTAGACCTGAGCATTTGAGAGCAAATCAAAAAACTCAATATACTTTTAATCCTGAAATAGAATTGATCGAAAACCTTGGTAATGAAAAAATTGTATATATGAAAAAAGATGAACATCAATTAAGTGCAAAAATTCCAAGTAATATTGAAATAGGAAATTCTATAGGTTTTGATTTAAATGATATTTTTATTTTTGATGAAAATAGTAATAGATTAAGATCATAACACAACTTACAATTGACAAATTTTAATTTTTTCCCATTTTTTAAATAAATGATATGAGACAATCACATAGCTGATATGTGTCGGCCCTGTCTTTGCTAAATAGAATCATTTTAATATAGTTTGAGCATAAATAGGAGGAGAAATGAAAAATATAATAAAAATGTTTTGCGTAATTTCGTTTTTTATTTCGAATGTTGTATACGCGGACATAAAGTTTTGGACTACAGAAGTTCAGCCCGCCCGAATGGCTAAGCAAGAGGAAATGGCAAAAGCTTTTGAAGCTAAAACAGGTATTAAAGTAGATGTGATACCGGTTGAAGAAAAAGATTTGGGAACTAGAGCTACAGCTGCTGCAGCAGCAGGAGACTTACCAGACGTTATCTATCACACTTTACAATATGTATTACCATGGGCTGAAGCAGGAATATTAGATGTGGATGCTAATAACGATGTTGTTAAAGCATTAGGTAAAGATACATTTGCGCCAGGTGCACTTAACATGGCAAAAAAAGGTTCAAAAATTGCAGCCGTTCCAGTTGATGGATGGACACAAATGGTTGTTTACAGAAAAGATCTTTTTGAAAATGCTGATTTAGCACCACCAACAAGCTATGCAAATATCGTAGCTGCTGTTGAGAAGCTATCAAAACAAAATGGAATGTTTGGATTTGTAGCTGCTACCAAGACTGATGAAAATTTCATGAGTCAAGTTTTAGAGCACGTTCTTTTAGCAAATGGGGTTAATATTGTTAAAAAGGGTGGTATCAAGAAACAAGGTAAAAAACTAAAAGAAGCATTAGAGTTTTATAAAGTAATTGCTAAAGCAAGTCCTCCAGGTGAATTGTACTGGAAACAATCTAGAGCCCTTTACTTTGCAGGAAAAACTCCAATGATTATTTGGTCTCCATTCATTATGGATGAGCTTGCTGGTTTAAGAGACTCGGCTCCACCAACAATTAACAGCGATCCAACATCACCTGAACTAGCTTCTAAAACTGGTTTCATTACTAATTTTAGTGGACCTAGTAATAAGAAAGGTGCTGCATGGGCAGATGTTAGATATTTTGGTATAACAGCTGATGCTGATACAGATGAAGCTAAACAATTTATCATGTACTCAATGGACGAAGGTTACACAAGCACATTATCGATAGCTCCAGAAGGTAAATTTCCAGTAAGAAGAGGAAATTCAAGTGACCCTGAAGCTTTCACAAAAGCTTGGAGTAAACTACCTGTTGGAGTTGATAGAAAGGCTCCATTGTCAGATCTATATGACCCAGATGTTATTAATAACATCGTAGCTGGTTTAGATACTGCAAATAGATGGGGTGTTAAAGAAGGTGAACTATCAAGAGCATCAAAAGTCATAAATTCTCAATTTATAAATAGAATCACTAGACTTTATATCGATGATCAAATTGATGTCGATGAAGCTGTTGATATGATTAACAAATCATTAGCTAAATTCAAATAATTTAAATTTTTTAAAAAAGCGGATAATATAAATTATCCGCTTTTTTTATGAATGATACTTTAGCAAATACAGAGAAAAAAACTGCATACATACTAACGTTACCTGCAGTCCTTTTAGTTTTTTCAATAATTTTATTTCCAATTTTTGCAAATATTTGGATTAGTTTTAAAGAAGTTGAATTAAAAGATATTAGAATTCCAGAACCAAGAGCAAAAAAAATTGTAAAATCTATTTCTGATGAGCCCTCTAAAATAAAAATATTATATAAGTTAAGAAACAGTTCATTAATTCAAGAGATAAGAGATGTTTCATTTCAAGATAATTTTCCAAAAACTTTTGAAATAGAAAATTTAGATCCAAGATGCTCTTACAAAAAGTATAACTTGAAATGTGAATTTGGAAATTGGCCAGCTAAATATAGGGAAAATTTTCAGGTAGTATTTAAAACAAATGATGGATCAAAAATAGACAAAAAAAATCTTAAATCAATTAAACCAAAATTAGAGGGAAAATCTGACAACATATTACTTAATACTAACTTTACTCTCAAAAACTTTAAAAAGGTTTTATTTGAAAATGAATTTCTAGACTTATTACTTACAACGTTTTATTACACATTTTTTGGAACTGTTGGCTCAATAGTATTTGGTATTTTAACTGCTCAAATGGTAAATCAAAAATTTTATGGAAGAACATTTATGAGGAGTGTTCTACTTTTCCCTTATGTTGCTCCAGTTGTAGCTTTAGCTTACACTTGGGAACTTTTACTAGACCCAAATAGCGGGACGTTAAATAGCTTATTATTGAATTATCAAATTATTGAAACTCCAATAAACCTTCTTGGACAAAAATATATTGAAATTAGTATTTTAGGTTTTGATTTTAAATTAAGGTTAGCACTTACAACAGTTATAATGTTTGAAATTTGGAGATATTTCCCTTTAGCTTTTTTATTTATTCTTGCGAGACTTCAAGCTATTCCAAAAGAATTATATGAAGCTGCTGATGTTGATGGTGCAAGTCCTTTTCAAAAATTTTTTAATATTACACTCCCCCAAATTACTGCAGTAATTTCGATTTTATTCATGATTAGGTTTATATGGAATTTTAATAAATTTGAGGACGTATTTTTATTAACAGGAGGCGCATCAGGAACAAGAACTCTACCAATAAATGTTTATCAACAGGGTTTTGCAATATCAGATATTGGAATGGGATCAGCTGTTTCAATAGTAATCGTTGTATTACTTTTAATGTTTATGTTTTTTTATTTTAAACTTTTAGGAAAGAGAGTAGATGAGAACTAAAAATACTATAATATTTTCATTAATATCTACTTTTTTCTTAATTTTTTTAATTTCGATTTGGAAGATATTGGCAACACTGCAAGGTTTAAGCATTACTAGCTTTAACATTGAAATACTTTTCATCTTTGGGTTTTTAATATCGTTAGGTCACTTAGGAATAGGCGATAAAATTAAATCATTTTATAAATCAATCATTTTTTCTTCTATATTCGTTTTTTGTGATGGGTTCTTAATACAAAAATTACCAATTTGGTATAATGTGGGGGTATTTTTAATATTATATTTTTTTACTTATAAAATTAGTAAATATAATTTCATAAGTTTAAAAGAAGAGCACTCTACACAAGTAATTTTATTCGACTTCTTAACTTTATTTGGAATTTTATTTTTCTCTTTTGTAATACTTTTTCCATTTTACATGATGTTAGTGACAAGTTTTAAAACACAAATAGCTTTGTTAGTAAATCCTTTAGATTTTAGTATAAATTTTGGACAAGATATAAAAGATTTATTTAAATCTTATTTTGTAATTTTTAAATCTTATAAATTTGGTAAATATATTATTACTAGTACTATCGTTTCTGTTGGCACTGTTATTATAACTCTTATTTTTGCAATACCTGCTGCTTATGCAGTTGCAAGATTAAATTTCTTTGGAAAAACATTTTTGTCTACTTCTATACTTATAATATACATGTTCCCTGCAATCGTTCTTGTTATTCCGTTGTATACAATCTTTAGTCAATTGGGTTTACGTAATTCAATAGAGGGCTTACTAATTGTGTATACAGCAACAACACTTCCAGTAGCTATTTATATGTTGCAAGGATACTTCAAAAGTATACCAAAAGAATTAGAAGAAGCTGCAATTTTAGACAAGTTGAGTTGGTTCGGAATTATAACAAAAATTATAATTCCCTTGAGTATTCCAGCTATTTCATCTGTTGCTTTATATGTTTTTATGATTGCTTGGAATGAGTTTTTATTTTCTTTGATGTTTTTGGACAATCCTAATTCATTTACATTATCAAGAGCCATTCAATACCTTAGTGGAGACGCTGAAACCCCAAGACAATATTTAATGGCAGGCTCAGTCGTTGTTACATTGCCAGTACTATTTATATTTGTTTATTTTGAAAAATATTTAGTTAGCGGTCTGACTGCAGGAAGTGTGAAAGGTTAATGAAAAATTTAATTAATAAGGCTCAAAAGACCTTACTGGGTAACAGAAGAAAAGGGTATACCTTACCTACAAATAATAAGCTTTACCCAGCTCAATGGAATTGGGACTCTGCGTTTATAGCACTAGGTTATTCTTATTTTAATTTAAACCATGCACTTAAAGAAATTACAACATTGCTAGATGGTCAGTGGAAAGATGGCATGGTTCCTCACATATTATTTCATGATACAAATACAAACTATTATCCAAATTATACTGCTTGGAATTGTGGTAATAAAATTCATTCATCTGGTATTACTCAGCCACCTATTTTATCAACTATTTTGAAAATTATTTTAGATAAAAACAAAATATCTAATAAACAAACCAAAGAAGTAAAAAAAATTGTAAAAAAAATAATTAGATTTCATGAATGGTTTATTAAATTTAGAGATCCAAATAAAACTGGGTTGGTTTCGATTCTTCATCCTTGGGAAAGTGGATATGATAATTCTCCTATTTGGGATGAACCAATGGAAAAAGTAACTATTGAAAAAAATTTAAAATATAAAAGAGCAGATAATAAGCTTGTTAACCCAGATCACAGACCTCTTAATATAGATTATGATAGATACGTATCTATTAAAAATAATCTAAGAAAAAAAAAATATAATCCTAAAAAAGTTTTTAAATCTTCTTTATTTAATGTTGTAGATGTTGGATTTAATTCATTATTTTTAAAGGCTAACAAAGATCTTATACAAATATTAAATAAATTTAATCTAAAGAGTTCCAAAATAAATAATTATGTCAAAGTCACAGAAAAAAATATACTAAAATTATATGATAAAAAAAAAGGAAGTTTTTTTTCAAAGGATATAAGAAATAAGAAAAAAATTTATATACCTTCTATTACAAATTATTTTATTCTGTTTGCAGATTTAAATAACGATTTAATTAATAAGAAATTAATTAAAAATCTTAAAAGTCATAATAAAAATGATAAATATTTTTTTTCTTCAATTAAACCCAATCATAAAAGTTTTGAGGAAAAAAGGTATTGGAGAGGTCCAATTTGGGTGAACTGTAATTGGTTTATTTACAAAGGATTAATGAATAAAGATAATTCTTTTTCAAAAAAAATTAAAAGAAAAACGATACAAATGATTGAGGCAAATGGTTTTCACGAATATTATACCCGAAAAAGTGCTAAACCTATGGGGGCCAAGAATTTTTCTTGGTCTGCAGCTTTGTATTTAGATTTAAAATTAAGTTAATTAAAGTTTACAACTCATATCTTGCCCACAACATAGCGGAGATTTTATTTTTCCATGATCGTCTGGACATTTAGATATTTGTACTTCACTTCCATCATCTAATTTAAGCATGTCGTCCACTAATGGTTTATCGCATTTTCCACATGTTGCATTAACTGACATTCCACATTTTGAGCACTCGTAAGTTGACATATGATTCTCCTCTTTATTGAGTATAACCGTATTTTTTCAATCTTACATCCCCAGTTCTCGCATGAGCTTCCATACCTTCGTATCTTGAAAGTCTTGCAGCTGCAGCACCAACTAATTCTGTAGATTCTTTAGTCATTCTTTGGAAACTTAGTGTTTTGATAAATTTTCCTACAAATAAACCACCTGTATATCTTCCAGCTCCTTTTGTAGGTAAAATATGATTTGTTCCTGAACATTTATCTCCATAAGCAACAGTTGTTTCTTCTCCAACAAATAAAGAACCATAATTTTTTAATCTGTTGTGGAACCAATCTAAATTCTTTGTTTGAACTTCTAAGTGCTCAGGTGCATACTCATCACTAATAGTAGCCATCTCTTCATCAGTATCACATAAAACTACTTCACCATAATCTCTCCAAGCTGCCTCAGCATTGGTTCTTGGTAGTTCTGGTAATTCAGCAATTAATTCTGGAACTCTTTTCATTACCTTTTCTGCAAGTTCTTTACTTGTAGTGTATAACCAAGCAGGTGAATTATAACCATGCTCAGCTTGACCAACTAAGTCTACAGCTACTATTTCTGGATCTGCAGTTTCATCAGCAATTATTGCAATTTCTGTAGGACCTGCGAATAAATCTATTCCAACTTTACCAAATAAAATTCTTTTAGCTTCAGCAACAAATTGATTACCTGGACCTACCAAAATATCGGCAGGCGCATTTCCAAATAAACCATTTGTCATAGCTGCAATTGCTTGTACTCCACCTAAGTTCATTATTACATCAGCACCACACAGGTCAGCTGTATAAACAATAGTAGGATGAACCCCAACACCTGGTTTTGGTGAGCTACATACAAGAATATTTTTAACACCAGCAACTTTTGCAGTTGTTACACTCATCACAGCAGAAGCGATATGTGCGTATCTACCAGCAGGAACATAACATCCAGCAGTATTTACAGGAATTAATCTTTGACCAGCATACAAACCTTCTGAAAGTTCAACTTCAAAATCTTGTCCATAATTTTTTAATTGTGCTTCTGCAAATTTTCTAACTCTTTCATGAGAAAACTGAACATCATCTTTAGTTTTTTGGTCTAAACTTTTCTTAATTTCTTCAATTTTTTCTTTGGAAACGATTACATCACCCTCAAATTTATCAAATTTTTTTGAAAGCTCTTTACAACCTTCCTCTTTTGTTTTTTCAATGTCTTTTAAGATATTTTCAACTATCTCTCTTGTTTTGGTGTCATCTGTTGAAGATGTTTTTGGTGATTTTTTTAAATATTGTATTGCCATTATCGCTTCCTTTTTTTTGAGCCTCTTTAATAGAGTATAAAAGCTACGAATTCAATAGGTTTGCTTAACTTAGAATTAATCTAATGCAACAACGGCTGCTGCAATAGAAGCTAATCGTGCCTGAGCTTCATCAGATCTGCTAGTTATAACCACAGGAACTTTCCCACCAACTACAACCCCTGCGGCACATGCACCACTAAAATATATCAGCATTTTTACCAAAGCATTTCCAGTTTCTACACTCGGCACTAACAATACATCTGCCTCACCAGCAACCAAATTTTTAATTCCTTTAATTGCTGCAGATTTTTTTGAAATACTGTTATCAAATGCTAAAGGACCAAAAACATCAGCATTTAAATTTTCTTCTTTAGCTAACTTTGTAATTTCTGCTGCTTCAATTGAACTTGGTACACTTTCTAAAACTTCCTCTGTTGCTGATAAAACAGATATTTTTGGTCTTTCTATTCCTATTCTGTGGGAAAAATTTATTACATTTTTCAAGATATGCATTTTAGTTTTTACATTGGGCAATACATTTAATGCTCCATCAGTGATTATCAAAGGCTTATCATCTTTACCAATACTCATATGCCAAATATGACTTAGTCTTGTTTTGCCTAACAAATTGTATTCACGTTTTAAAACCTCTTTCATGAGAACATCTGTATGAATGTGTCCTTTGACAATTATTTTAACTTTTTCTTCACTTGCAAGTTTAGCAGCAATTTTAGCGGTATCGTTCTCTACAGGTTCATGAATAAGCTCGTATTTAGAAATATCCCATTTAATATCTTCAGCACATTTTTGTATTTCAACTTCATGACCAATAAAAATAGGTTCAATTAGATTTTCATTTACCGCATCTTGAATGGATAACATTGGTAGAGGTTTTCCTGCATTTACAACAGCAACTTTAACACCTTTTTTTTTATGAGCTAAATCTAATAAGTTGTTTGGACAGACAATTTCTTTGTTTGAAAGCATTTTTTTCTACAAATAAGTGAAAAAACTGAACATGTATATAAAAAAAATTCTTTATATAAATTTAACAAGTTTATATAATTGGTCTTGAGCGGGGGAGACTTTGGAAATTGTAACTAAAATAGCGCCAATTATTTTGGCTCTGATAATGTTAGGCTTAGGCCTAGGATTAAAACTGGAAGATTTTGGAAGAGTATTTAAAACACCAAAAGATTTTATTGTTGGTTTTATTTCTCAATTAATAATTCTTCCAATTGTAGCATATATATTAATTTTAATTTTAAAAACACCACCTGAAATAGCAATAGGGGTGATGATCATAGCTGCAGCTCCAGGAGGTGTAACATCTAATGTAATGACAAAGTTTGCTGATGGTGATGTTGCATTATCAATATCTTTAACAGCTGTAATTAGTTTATTAAGCATAATTACAGTTCCTTTAATAATCTTTACATCCGCAGACATGTTAGGGATAACAGAAGTTTCTCAAAATATTTCAATGACAGGAATAGCCTTAAAAATGTTTTTAGTTGTAACAGTACCTGTAATATTAGGAATGATTATCAGAAAATTTGCTGAAAATTTCATATCTTCTAAAGTTGAAATATTTAATAAACTCAACATAGTTTTGTTTATTGTTTTTTTCGTAGCAGCGTTTTATGAAGAAAGAGAAAATATTCTTAGCTTTATCAAACAAGCAGGTTTAATTGCTTTAATTTTAAATATTTCAATGATGGTTATCGCATATTACATTGCAAAAGCTTTTACTTCAGGTGTTAAACAAATGAAGTGTATTGCTTTAGAATGTGGATTACAAAATGGTACGTTAGCGTTATTTGTCTCTACGCAAATATTTGGTACTGATATATTATATGCATTACCAACAGGTGCTTATGCACTAATCATGTATATAACTGGATTTATTTTTATTTATTTTTTAAGAAAGTCTAATTAGTTATTGATTATTCTTATTTGATTAAAAACTTTATAAATAAAATGGCTTAAGCTAAGCATATTTTTATTCACCATTCCCTTTGTTGTTACAAAAGCACTATCTTTAGCATTGTAAGTAATTAATTTTTTATCATTTATATGAAGAAATTTTTTATTAACTAAATATTTTACTTTTCTAACAACTGTAGGTCTAGGAATACCAGTTATCTCAGAAATTGACATGGCATTAACTCCTCTTTTATCTGACCCCTGAATCTCTTTTCTATATGAATCTAAATGTTGTTTTTTTGGAGTAAATTTTGGATTTTTAATTGTATTTATTAGCACAACCATACCGATTGCAAAAACTTCTAAATCTTTTAATTCTTCTCTCCATCTTTTTATAAAAATAAACCAAAATTTATTAAATTGATACAAACAATAAGAAAAATTTTCTTTTATTGCTAATATTATTTCTTTATGAGAATAAACTTCACTTATTAATTTTTCCTTTTTTAAAATTTTATTAAATTCATACAAGATATTTGCAACCTCTGTAAGAGTGTCGACCGCTTTAGCTGAGTAGAGGGTGTCTCTAACAACAAAAATTTTCTTACCAGTTCTTTTAATTACTCCTAGTTCCTCTAATTCTAAAACTTTTCTTCTAATACTTTCTTTTGGAACTCCCAAATCTTTTGAAATGTCTGAAATATTAATTTTATCAATCTCGATTGGTTTATCTTTATAAAAGGTGTCGTAGTCAATTTTTACTCCATTTTGTCTGAAATATATAAGGTCTTGATGTATTAGATATATAATGAGGATAAACTTATCTATGTCTTTATAATGATTATATGCTCTTACAAACCAGTTGCTTGTTAAAGTAAAATAAGCGGGTGCCAGTGCGGCAAAATTATCTTGAATTACTTTATTGATTACCTTCTCGTCAATATGTTCAGAAATACTTGGTATAGTGTTCATATTTTTAAAAAAACCCAATATGAACAAAAGCAATATTAGAGTCAACCCATTTTGGACAACTCTTATATGTAAAAATTACGCTAATAATGATTAAAATTATTACTATAAAAAAAATATGAGTACAGAAAGCTTAAATAGAACATCCGAGATTGTAGAGACCCCCTCTCAATATGTTGAAACCCCAAAAAGGGTTAACGTGGATGTTCTAAAGCAAAGACTTCTAGAAGAAAAGAAGAAGGAAAAAGTTAAACGAACAATAATTTTATCATCTGTTATCGTTTCTTTGGGTGCTCTAACGATGTTAACTTATTAAGGTTTCCAAATCTTTCTTTATTATATCCGGTATAGAAATTTCTTTTTTTGAGTTATTTTTATACCGGACATATTTATTTTGTCCGGGATACATTATTTCTTTAATACCTTTTATTTTAGGAAGTTTTTTTATTGATTTAATATTGTCTTTAATTCGTTGGTTATAATTTTTTTGAAATAAATTTGCTTTAAAGGTTATAAATAAATGTCCAATATTTTGTGGACCTGAAAAATCATCAAATGGATCCTTAACTCTTCCTGCATGATTTCCTCCAGTTAAAACTCCACTTAATATATCTACCATCCAAGCAAGTCCTGACCCTCTAAAACCTGCAATTGGTAATTGTACTCCTGCTAAAGCTTTTTTTGCATCAGTTGTTGGTTTACCAAACTTATCTAAAGCAACTCCCACAGGAATTGATTGATTGTTTCTTGCTGCAACTCTTATTTTTCCTCTATTTATCATTGAGATTGATGTATCTAGAATAAATGGAACTTTAGAACCGGAAGGGGATCCAAAACAAATTGGATTTGTTCCAAATAAAGTTTTTAATGCACCATGTGGAGCAACTGCAGGGGGAGCATTTGTATAGATCATTGTAATTAAATTTTTCTTTACTGCTTGTTCAGCGTAATAACCAGATAAACCATAGTGACCACTATTTTTAACTGCTACCATTCCTATTCCAGTTTTTTGTGCATGTTTAATTGCAGTTTTAATACCTAGATCAGCAGCAACAAATCCTATACTGTTATTCGCATCGATATGAGAAATAGATGGAGAAATTTTTTTAATTTTAATTTTTGGCTTTGGATTAATTACTTTTTTAGAAATTCGATCACAATACATTTTAAGTCTTGATAATCCATGCCCGTATGCACCAACCAACTCTGCATTAATTAGAGCATTAGTAGATATCTTAGCATGTTGAGAGTTTAATTTGTATTTTTTAAATATTCTATATACAAGCTTGTAGATATTTTTATTTTTGGTAATCAATTAGTTCCTCTATAATTTTTTTTGTATTGTATAACTGCTTCCAGTTAGGATAATGTTTTTTAAATTTTGAGGTATTAGAAATGTACCATATATGATCACCAACCCTAGGAGATTTGATTATTTTTCTTTTAATTTTAGAATTTGTTAATTTCTCTACTAAATTTAATGCTTCTATAATTGAACAATTAGAGTATCTTCCACCACCAATATTATATACTTCACCACTTTTTGGTTTTTTATAGAATTCCCAGAAACATTTAACTAGATCGTTACTGTGCAAATTATCTCTTACTTGTTTTCCTTTATAACCTATTAAATTGTACTCTTTTTTATTTAAACTTGATTTGACTAAATAAGATAAAAAGCCATGGAGACTTGCTCCGCTATGGTTTGGACCAGTAATACATCCACCTCTAAAACACACTGTTTTTAATCCAATATTTTTTCCATACTCTTGCACAATAAGATCAGCATAAGTTTTTGAAACTCCAAAAAAACTATGTGTTGAATTATCGATTGAAAAACTTTCATTTATACCTTTGAAATTTTTATCTGCCTTATTTAATTCCCATCTAGTTTTTTTTTCTAATATTTTAAGATTATTAGGACTGTCACCGTAAACTTTGTTGGTTGACATGAAAATAAATGGCGCAGTAGGGCAATATTTTTTGGTTAATTCTAATAAATTTAATGTACCAGTAGCATTCACATGAAAATCTAAAAAAGGAAATTTTTTTCCATAATCATGTGATGGTTGGGCTGCACAATGAATAATTACGGAAATATTTTTAGAGTATTTTTTAAATAG
>CACMYF010000018.1 GCA_902617805.1 uncultured Pelagibacteraceae bacterium | reverse complement strand
CGTCATCATTCCTGACGAAGGTAAAATTTATTTGAATGAAAATAATCTAAAGCTTAATTCACCATTAGATGCAAAAAAAAATGATATCGGAATGGTATTCCAGCATTTTAATCTTTTTGAAACTTTGTCCGTATTTGAAAACTTAATAATAGATTCAGATGAAGAAATAGAAAGTTTAAGAGAAAAAATTGATACAATTTTGAAAAAATATAATTTTTCAATTGATCTTGATATTCCTGTTTTAAATCTATCAGCAGGTCAAAAGCAAAAAGTAGAAATAATAAGATGCCTAATTAGGAGTCCAAAAGTTTTAATTATGGATGAACCAACATCTGTATTAACAGAACAAGAAACGAGTGAATTATTCTTATCTTTGAAAAAATTTTCAGAAGAAGGAATTTTAATTATTTATATTACACATAAATTAAAGGAAGTTATGCAGCTTTGTGATGAAGTTGCTGTAATGAGAAGAGGAAAGTTAGTTTCTGTAAGTGAAATAAAGAACGAAAATATTGAGTCGCTTGCTAACAAAATGGTAGGTCAGAATCTAAAAACAATTAAGAAAAAAAAAGTAAAAACTTCATCAGATCAATTAATTAAAATAGCGAATCTTAATTTTACAAGTGAAGATCCTTTTGAAACAAATTTAATAGATATTAATTTTTCTGTTAATCGAGGGGAGTGTTTAGGAATTGCTGGTATATCAGGAAACGGACAAAGTGAATTATTTCAAGTATTAAGTGGTGAAATTATTTCGGAAAAGAATTCTATAGAATTTAACAATAATTACATAGGAGATTTAAATCCTCAAGAAAGAAGAGAATATTTGATGGCCTTTTCTCCAGAGGATAGGCTTGAGCAGGCTGCAATTCCACAAATGAAAATTTTTGAAAATGTAGCTCTAAACAATTTTAAATCATCAAATTTTTTTAATAATGGATTAATAAACGAAAACAAAATTAAAGAGCATTCCAAAAAAATAATTTCAGATTTTAATGTTAATACGGACAATATTGAATTAAGAAGCCAATTTTTGTCCGGAGGCAATCTTCAAAAATTAATTATAGGAAGAGAATTAATCACCTCTCCAGATTTATTAATTTGTTTTAATCCAACTTGGGGACTAGATGTTGGAGCAATAAATTATATCCACGAAACATTGATTAAAATCAATGAACAAAATAAATCAATTATATTAATATCTACAGACACTGATGAATTATTAAAATTAAGCGATAAAATTTCAGTAATTCATAAAGGAAAATTGTCAAAAATTATGAATGCTGAAGAAGTTACCTCTGAAAAACTTGGGATACTAATGGGAGGTGCAAATTGATTAAAATTGTAAAAAGAGATCAACCATCAAGAGCTATTTTTTTCTTAACACCTGTGTTAGCTATTTTTCTAACATTAGTAGCGGGAGGTTTGATTTTTTTTATTTTAGGTTTTAAACCATTTGAAGCTCTTAAATTTTTTTTCATAGTTCCAATTGCAGATAAATATGGTTTTAGTGAATTACTATTAAAAGCTACACCTCTTTGTTTAATAGCAATCGGTTTATCTTTTTGTTTTAAAAGTAATAACTGGAATATTGGAGCCGAAGGACAATTAACTTTCGGGGCGATAGTTTCTGGAGGAGTTGCACTATTGTTTTATGAGCAAGAAGGATTTTACATTCTTCCGATAGTAATTTTAGCTGGTGCAATTGGTGGTATGCTGTATGCATCAATACCCGCAATCTTAAAAACTTACTTCAATACAAATGAAATATTAGTAAGTCTTATGTTGGTATATGTCTCAAAATTAATTTTGGACTATCTTGTTGTTGGTCCTTGGAGTAATCCTGAGGGATTTAATTTTCCTGAAACTAGACAGTTCAGTGACTCTGCTAAACTTCCGTTGTTATTTGAAGGACTGAGAATTCACGCGGGAATATTTTTAGCTTTAGCTGCGGTGGTTATCAGTTGGTTTGTTTTTTATAAAACGTATTTAGGGTTCCAAATGAAAGTTTCGGGTTTTAGTTTAAAGACAGCTAAATATGCAGGATACAAAGGTAAAAAAATGATCATCCTGGTTTTTCTAATAAGTGGTGCTTGCGCAGGTTTAGCTGGAGTTGGAGAAATAACTGGACCAATTGGACAGCTTCATAGAGAAATTTCTCCAGATTATGGTTTTACTGCTATAATTGTAGCGTTTTTGGGTCGTTTACATCCTGTTGGTATCATCTTTGCATCTCTAGTTGTCGCAATAACTTATCTGGGTGCTGAGACAGCTCAAATATTTATGCAAATACCTAAATATACTGGTCAGGTTTTTCAAGGAATGATTTTATTTTTTCTTCTTGCATCAGATTATTTACTTTTTTTCAAAATTAAATTTATAGGTTCAAAAAAATGATCATCGATATAAATTTTATTGGACTGATAATTGCATCAATCATGGCCTCCGCTGTTCCTTTGATTTTAGCTTCTTGTGGCGAACTGATTACAGAAAGGTCTGGAGTTCTAAACCTTGGTGTTGAAGGAATGATGATCATTGGTGCGATTTCAGGTTTTGCATTAATGACTGTTACAGGAAGTTTAATTATTGCAATTTTTGGGGCAATGTTAGCTGGAGTTTTAATCTCAACTATTTTTGCATTTCTGACTCAAACATTAATTACAAATCATGTCGCTACTGGTTTAGCGCTTACCATATTTGGAATTGGAATATCAGCGATGATAGGAAAAAATTTTGTAGGTATTCCTGGAAAAGAATTTCCTGTTTTATTTGAAGGTTTAAAAGATACAATACCACTTTTTGGTCCAATATTATTTGGACATTCAATTGTTTTTTATTTTGCTTTTGCCCTTCCCTTTATAACTAGCTATTTTTTAAAAAAAACGAAAATTGGATTAATTGTAAGAGCTGTAGGAGACTCACCTGAGTCTGCATCTAATCAAGGAATAAATGTTAAGTTAGTTCGTTACGCTTCAATACTTTATGGAGGCGCAATGAGTGGACTTGCTGGTGCATATTTATCCATGATTTATACTCCTCAGTGGATTGAAAATATGACAGGTGGAAGAGGTTGGATCGCATTAGCTCTAGTGGTTTTCTCAACGTGGAACCCAATTAAAATTTTGATTGGTGCTATGATTTTTGGTGGCTTAACAATTATTCAGTTTCATATGCAAGCAATTGGAGTAAGAATTCCTGTGCAATTTTTAACAGCTCTACCTTACATCGTTACAATAATAGTTTTAGTTGTAATTTCTCGTGATAGTAGAAAAATAAGACTAAGTACTCCTAGTTCATTGGGGAAATCTTTTCATAAAGACAATTAATTTAAAAATAATCATTTTTTTTTAAATAATTTAATTTAAATTTAAATAATTAAAAAATCAAAAGGGGAAATAAATTTATGCATAAATTTTTAATTCGTTCTTTCGTCTCTTCTTTAGTTTTATTATTTACATTAACTGTAGCTGCAGTTGCCAAAGATGTTAAAGCAGCATTTGTTTATATTGGTCCAACTGGTGACCATGGATGGACATATCAGCATGATGTAGGTAGAAAAGCTGTCGAAGCTGCCGGATTTAAAACAACTTACGTAGAAGGTGTTCCAGAAAGTGCCGATGCTGAGAGGGTTCTTAGACAATTAGCTAACTCTGGTCATGATGTTATCTTTACAACTAGTTTTGGATATATGAATCCAACTAACAAAGTTGCAAAAGAGTTTCCAAATGTAAAATTTGAACATGCTACTGGATACAAAAGAGAACATCCAAATGTTTCAACATACGCAGCTAGATTCTACGAAGGTAGAACTATCTTAGGAACAATTGCTGGAACTATGACAAAATCAAATGTTATTGGTTATGTTGCATCTTTTCCAATTCCTGAAGTTATCAGAGGTATCAATTCATTTACTTTAGCAGCTCAAAAAGTTAACCCAAATATTAAAACTAAAATTGTTTGGGCTTTCACTTGGTATGATCCAGGTAAAGAAGCAGAGGCAGCAAAAGCTTTAATCGATCAAGGTGCTGATGTAATTGCCCAACATACAGATAGTACTGCTATTGTTCAAATGGCTGAAAAAGCTGGAGTATATGCTTTTGGACAAGCAAGTGATATGGACAAGTTTGCTCCTAAAGCTGTATTAACTTCAGTTGAAAACAATTGGGGACCATATTACGTAGACAGAGTTAAAGCAGTTGCAAATGGTACATGGAGTCAAAAAGATACTTGGCATGGTATTGGGGATGGTATGGTTGTGATATCAGATTTAGATTCACAAATGCCAGCTGACCTAAGATCAAAAGTTAAAAAACTTCAGGCAGATTTAGCATCTGGAAAAGTTCATTCTTTCACGGGACCAATTTATGACCAGAAAGGTA
This sequence comes from uncultured Pelagibacteraceae bacterium, assembly GCA_902617805.1. Classification (GTDB taxonomy): domain Bacteria; phylum Pseudomonadota; class Alphaproteobacteria; order Pelagibacterales; family Pelagibacteraceae; genus Pelagibacter. The sequence continues at coordinate 10,332 of CACMYF010000018.1, read as the reverse complement.
ATTTGATGGTGGCAGAAGGAAAAACTGCAGATGATGGAATGCTTGCAGGAATGATGACTTACGTTAAAGGTGTTGAAGGAGATATACCTAAGTAATCAGTTTCCAATTTAAAAAATTTAAGAAGGCCGGTTTTTTAACTGGCCTTTTTTATATCTGATGTTTTTTTTTGATTTCTTCAATCCTTAATTCTTCATAAATTTCGAAGGGTTGCACTATCCAAGGATTATCAGGAAGTCTATTTGCACAGAAGTCTGGCTCAAATGTTGATTTCTTTTTTTTAAATAATGTTGCGGTTTTAATGTCTTCTATTTTATCCTTGATGGGTTCGTATTTTTTTAACCAATCTATACTTTTGTTAAAAGTGATTCCCGTGTCAGATAAATCATCACATAAAAGTATTTTTCCACCCATATTAGGTGCTATCGAACTCATTTCTCTTGAAAACACAATATCACCCTGCTCATCCTCTACTCCCTTACCACTGTAAGACTCAACTGCAAGATACGCACATTTTAATTTAAAAATTCTACTTAAAACATCTATCATCGGCGCTGCTCCACGCATGATGCCAACTAATATTGTTGGTTTATATCCGCTATCGTCAATTTGGATTGCTAGTTTCTCAACTGTCTTGTTGTACTCGTCCCAGCTGACAATCATTTTTTCAGACATAACTTTTTATATCTAGTTATTTAAATAATAAAACTAAAACTGCAAGAATGATAAGTGCTATTATTGAAGAAATTAGAATATACAACCTGTGAATGTTTCTTCCTCTTAAATTAAAATAATGTCTTGCTACACCAGAAATAACGGCAATCGCACATAATATTAACCAATTATATTGATGATAAACTAAAAAACTCGAATGCCCAGAAAGCATAATAAATAAAACTAAAAAAGTGGAATAATTATTATGAATTGATCTCTGTTTAGCTGCTAGAGATAGACTCATATCAAATTTTTCACCTCTTTCACTACTACTAATTATGTTCATTTGATTTGGTATAATTACTGTAAAAACATTACCAAACATATTAGTACCAATGATTAATCCAACACTTAAAATTGCAAATTTTGGTCCAAATAATTTTGTAAGTCCAAATGAAACAACTGCTAACAAAATTATTCCTAAGGATATAAATAAAATATTATTCTCAATTAATTTTGATTTACATAAAAGATCATAAATAAACCAAGCTACAATCAATGATAAAAGTGAGATAATAATTGCATAACTAGGAGGCATTAAAAGAACACGCTTATCAACCATTAATACTCCAGCGTTATAATAGTAAATTACAACTAACAGCAACATTCCAGTTACAAAGGTTAAGTAACTTTGCCATTTGAAGATTACTAATCTATTTAAGTAATCCTGAGGTGGAGACGTTTTTAACCTCGAAAGTTTGTAAAAAAAACCTGAATGCATCAGATATCCTTCACCATCGATATCATCACTTGTTATATTTTTATTTAAATTATTATCTAAGTAATTAAATAAAAAACTATTACCTACCCATAATATTGCAAATAATACATGGCCCCATCTTAAAATAACTTCTAACCATTTTATTGTATAAGGTAAAAATTCCATCAATATTTGATTTTATCTACTTTTTTATCCCAAATTTCAAATGCTTTTAAAGCTTCATCTCTAAGCATTTGTACCATTTTAATTTTCCTATCATCAATTTTTTTTGGAATTTCTGTATAAATAAACGAGTCATCGAAATCTATATTTTTTGCATCGTCTCTAGTGTTTGCATAATATATTTTATCTAACCTTGACCAATAAATTGCTGAAAGACACATCGGGCAAGGTTCACAAGATGTGTAAATCTCACATCCAGAAAGATCGAAAGTATTTAAATTTTGACAAGCTTCTCGAATTGCTACTATTTCTCCATGTGCTGTCGGATCATTTGAGGAAGTAACTTTATTAGAACCCTCTGCAATAATCTTATCATTCTTAACTATAACGCTTCCAAAAGGACCTCCAATAGTGTTCGCACTATTAATTGATAGCTCAATGGCTCTTGCCATAAATTTTTTTTTATCTTCCATTTTAATTTTTAATTTTATTTTTAATTTTATTAATACTCATTAAAATTCTTTCAGGTGTTGCCGGTGCATTAAGTTCTGGTGCAAACTGATAATTTCCAATTGAAGCAACTGCATCTTTAATTGCATAAAAAACACTCATGGCAAGCATCAAAGGAGGTTCACCAGTTGTTTTTGCTTTATTAACAACTTTTTCTTTATTTAATCCTTCTTTAAAAATTTCTACATTAAATTTTTTTGGAATATCACTTACTGCAGGTATTTTGTAAGTCGATGGAGAAAAAGTTGTAATCTGACCATCTGATTTCCACTTCAATTCCTCTATTGTAAGCCAACCTTGTCCTTGTACAAAACCACCCTCTATCTGGCCCAGTTCTAGTGCTGGATTTATTGGTTTCCCAGCATCATGTAAGATATCCACCCTTTCAAGTATATTTTCACCCGTCAATGTATCTACAGTTACTTCCGAAACAGCTGCTCCGTAACAAAAGTAATAAAAAGGTCTTCCTCTAAATTTTTTTTTGTCAAAATTAATTTTTGGTGTTGAATAGAAGCCTGATGATGAAAGGGAAATTCTATTTAAATATGCCTCTTGAATTATACTTTTAAATTCAAATTGTCTATTTCCAAATATTATATATTGATCTTTATAGACTGCCTCTTGATTATAGATCTTATATTTTTTCTTAATAAATTTTTCTAAATTTAATTTAATTTTTGCTACTGCATTTAACGCTGCAGCTCCGTTAAGGTCTGTAGTTGATGAAGCAGCGCTAGCTGAAGTATTTGGTACCTTAGCTGTATTTGTTGATGAAATATGAACTAAACCATAAGGTAATCCAAAAGAATTAGCCACTAATTGAGCTATCTTTGTATGGGTCCCCTGGCCCATTTCAATACCTCCATGATTTAAATGAATACTTCCATCTGTGTAAATATGAACTAATGCTCCTGCTTGATTTAAATGAATTGTTGTAAATGAAATACCAAATTTTAAAGGTGTAATAGCTATACCTTTCTTTTTAAATTCATTTTTTTCATTAAATTTTCTTATGTCCAAATATCTTTTCTTGTAATTAGATTTACTTTCTAATTTTTTAAATATTTCATTAATGACATTATCTTCAACTGTCATTCCGTAATGAGTTACATTTCTTTTATCTTTTTGATAAAAATTTTTTTTTCTGACTTCTATAGGATCTTTTTTTAAATACCTTGCGATATTATCTATAATATTTTCTATAGCCATCATACCTTGATTTCCTCCAAAGCCTCTAAATGCAGTTGAGGTTGGAATATTTGTTTTACATAAATTATTTGTTACCTCGATATCTGAAATATAATATGCATTGTCTATATGAAGCAAAGCTCTTTCATTGATAGCAGCTGATAAATCAGGTGACATTCCGCAATTTGAAGATAAGTTTAATTTTAATCCCTCAATAATTCCCTCATCATCAAAACCAACTTCATATTCAGATAAAAATTCATGTCTTTTACCAGTCAATATTATATCGTCATCTCTATCTAATCTTAATTTGACTGGCTGTCCTGTTTTTTTTGCCAACAAAGCACAAATACACGCCGTCATAAAATTAGTTTCCTTTCCACCAAACCCACCTCCAATTCTTCTGACTTCAACATTTATTGAATTGCTTTTTTGATTAAACATTTTTGCAATTAACTGTTGTGTTTCCGATGGATGTTGTGTCGAACTATAAACTAAAAAATTATCGTCCTCTTTAGGAACTACAAAAGCTGCTTGGCCCTCTAAATAAAAGTGCTCTTGACTTCCAGTTGTAAAATTTCCTTTTAAATTATTTTTTGAATTTTTTATTTTTTTAGAAGGATTACCTTTTTTAACTTTTCTAGGTTTAAATAAAAATTGCTTCTTATTTAAAGCTTCTTTTATTGTGATAACCGGTTTTAAATCTTGATAGGTAACTTTGGCTTTTAATACTGCCTTTCTAGCAAGTTCTGTAGTTGTAGCAGCTACAGCGAATAATGGCTGACCAAAAAACTCTATTTTTTTTCCTGGAAAAATTGGATCACCTTCAAAAACTGGACCTACGTCATTTCTACCAGGGATATCTTTTTGAGTAACTACCGATATCACTCCTTCACTTTTTTTTACATCAGTGAGGTCTATTTTTTTGATTATTGCATGAGCTTTTTTGCTTAAACCAATAGCACCATAAATGGTATTTTTTGGTTCATTAATATCATCAGTGTACTCTGCATATCCACTCACATGCTTATAAGCACTATCATGTGGTCTTGTTTCCTCAATGTAGTTCTCTTTACTCATTTAATTTACTCTTGATAACTTATTAGAATTTATTTCTACGAAACATTTCATCAACAAATTTTTTGCTATCTCTAATCTGTATTCTTTACTAGCTCGCATGTCTCCAATAGGACTTAAATCTTTTTCTAAATATTTTTTTGCTTGATCAAAAGTATTGATGGTAAGAGGCTTGTTTTTAAGAATTTCTTCACATGCTTTAGCTCTTTTTGGTACAGCGGCCATGCCTCCATATGCAATATAAACCTCTTTAATTTTATTTTTATTAATCTCAAAATTAAAAGATCCACAAACAGATGAAATATCATCATCAAATCTTTTTGATATCTTAAATGCCTTAAAAATATTTTTCTTAAATAATGGTATTTTTATTGAATGTATAAATTCATTATTTTTTAATTTAGTTTTTCTGTAATCAAGAAAAAAATTATTTAAAGGTATCACTTTTCTTTTGTTAAAACTTTCAATTAAAACCTCTGCATTTAAAGATAATAGAATTGGCAGTGAGTCACCAATTGGAGATGCTGTTGCGATATTTCCACCTATAGTTCCAACATTTCGAATTTGAACAGAGCCATATCTTTTTAGAACCAAATAAAAATCTGGATAATATTTTTTAATTTCTTTTTCAAATTTTATTAAAGGTGTGGCAGAACCAACTTCTAAATAATTTTTACTTACTTTGATAAAATCTAATTCATTAATTTCTTTTAAATCAATTATAAACGGAATTTCTTTTCTTTCTTTTGTGACTTTTAAAGATAAGTCAGTTCCACCAGCAAGAAAACTAAAATTAGAATGTTTTTTAATTATACCTTTTAAATCTTTAATATTTTTTGGTGAAAAATAAATTTTATCATCTTTTTTAATATAAATATTTTTCGGTTTAATTTTTTTTAATTGCTGAATAACTTTATTTTTATTTTTGGAAAATTGATCATTCTTATTTACTTTATTTAAACTTTTGGCAGCATCAATTATAGGTCTATAACCAGTACAACGACATAAATTACCTGATATAGAATCTGTTATTAATTCATTATTGAGACTTTTATTATTTTTAAACATTGAAAATAAAGACATGACAAATCCTGGCGTACAGAAACCACATTGTGAACCATGAAATTTTACCATCGCATCTTGCACTGGGTGAAGTTTTCCATTTTCAGAAACTAAATCTTCAACAATTATAAGTTGCTTACCATTCAATGAGGGGACAAATGAAATACAAGAATTAATTGCTTTATATACAATTTTATTATCGACTAATTCACCCAAAACAATTGTACATGCACCACAACCACCCTCCGAACATCCTTCTTTAGTTCCGGTCTTTTTTAATTCAGTTCTAATATAATTAAGTAACGTTTGATTTGGATCGGGATTTTTGATTACTATAAGCTTGTCATTTAATAGAAATTTAACAGAACTCGATATCACTTAACTACCTCTATAAGTAGAATAACTCCAAGGTGAAACAAGTAAAGGAACATGGTAATGCTGTGAGGGATCTGAAATACCAAATCTTATAACAACATCATCCAAAAATGGTACATCACTAGCTGAAGATGTATTTTTAAAATAATCTCCAATATGAAAAATTAATTCATATTTACCTTTAATAAAAACATCTCCCTCTGCTAATGGTGAATTAGCTCTACCATCGTCATTGAGTTTTGTTGACGTTAATTTTTTTCGTTCTGAATTATTAATATAAAACAACTCAACCAAGATACCTTTGCCAGGTTTACCAGAATACACATCTAAAACATGAGTTGTGAGCTTTGTCATAAAATTATAGTATCATTTAATTTCAAACTTAAATTTTTAAAAGTTATATGAGAACAATAGATAACATTAACGATCTTAACAAGTCTGATTTTTTGTCTATATTTGGTAATGTTTTTGAAAAAACTGAGTCAGTTGCTATGGAAGCTTTTGAGTTAAAACCATTTAAAAACTTTGAAGATATTGTGTTTAAAATGCTTGATATTTATGAAAATTACGAAAAGAATAAAATTTTAGAGATTTTAAATGCACATCCTGAGCTTGCTGTAGCAAAAAAAATGACCTCTGAATCTATATCAGAACAAGCCTCTGCAAAATTAAACCAATGTTCTTATGATGAATATGAGGAATTTAAAAAATTAAATGCAGGATATAAAAAAAAGTTTAATTTTCCTTTTATAATTGCCGTAAAAGGTAAAAATAAAAATGAAATTTTGAATAATTTTAGACAAAGAATACAAAGTGATGTAGAAAGTGAATTCCTTGAAGCAAAAAAACAAGTAAAAAAAATCGCAACCTTTCGTTTGAATGAAATAAACAAAAAATGAAAAAATTTATAAGTGCAAAAATGATTAACTTAGCGGATCCAAGAATTGGAACTAAAGTTATATTTAAGACTGACGATTTTTTTGCAGCTGCTCATAGAATATTAAACATCGAAACTCCAGTTTTTAAAGATGGACTATTTGACAAACATGGTAAATGGATGGATGGATGGGAAACAAGGAGAAGAAGATCAAAAGGATTTGATTATTTAATTTTAAAACTTGGTAAACCTGGAAAGATATTTAATATTGACATTGACACAACACATTTCAATGGAAATCAGCCCACCCATGCTTCGTTAGAGGGTTGCTTAAGTAAAACAAAGCCTAATAAGAAAACAAAATGGATTTCTTTACTGAGCAAAAAAAAACTTGGACCAAGCCGAAACCATAGCTTCAAATCAAACAACAAATCTGTTTTTAATTATATAAGACTAAACATTTTTCCAGATGGTGGAGTTGCAAGACTAAGACTTTATGGAAAAATTGAAATGGAGAAAAACTTTTTAAATAACAAAACTATCAACCTTACATCTGTTTTAAATGGCGCTTCAATTATTGGTTGTAATAATGAACATTTCGGCAGGGCTGAAAATATCATAGCACCTGGTAAAGGAAAAAATATGGGGGATGGTTGGGAAACAAGAAGAAGTAGAGGAAAAAACTTTGATTGGCTTATAATAAAATTTGGAAAACCAGGATTAATAAAAAAACTAGAGATAGATACCCATCATTTTAAAGGAAACTATCCCGATAGTTGTTCAATTCAAACTGCAAGCATTTCAAGAGATCTGTCCAATAAATCAATTGTCAATAATTCAAAAAATTGGAAGTTTATTTTAAATAAGTCAAAACTGTCAGCTCACAAGAAACATATTTTTAAAAAATTCTTAATTAAGAGAAGTAAGGAAAATTATCTAAGAATAAATATCTATCCAGACGGTGGAATTTCAAGAATAAGGGCATTCGGAAATTTTGTGAGATGAAAATAATAAAAGCAAAAAAAATTAGCAAAAAAAATTTTTCTAAATTTGGTCAATTAATAGATACATCAAAAAAAAATCCTATGAATATTAATGATGGGTATGCAAAAAGATTTGATAATTTGATAAACGTAGATGCATCTAAAAACAAAGGGAAAGCAATTGTTAGTATTTTTAAAGCAAAAAAAAGAAGGTTTCCTATGAAAATTGATATGATGGAAAAACATCCTTTAGGAAGCCAAGCCTTTATACCAATGGAAGATACAAAATTTTTAGTATTTGTAGCACCAAAAGGAGATAAACCAGATGTAAATAAAATCCAATCCTTTTTAGTCCCAAAACAAACTGGGGTTAATTACAATGCAGGTATTTGGCACTTTCCGTTGATTTCTATGAAAAATATGAATTTTCTAATTGTTGATAGAAAAGGAAAAGGAAACAATCTTGTTATTTATAAATTTAAAAAAGATAAAATTATTTTAAAAAAATGAAAAAAAAATATCCAAGAGATTTGGTGGGATATGGTACCAAAAAAGTTAAGGTAAAGTGGCCTGGTAATGCTAAGTTAGCTTTGCAATTTGTGCTTAATTACGAGGAGGGAGCAGAGAATTGTACTCTTCATGGTGATAAAACTTCAGAAATATTTTTATCAGAAATTATAGGAGCAAAACCAGTTAAAGGTCGACACTTAAATATGGAATCAATTTATGAATATGGTTCAAGAAGAGGATTTTGGAGAATTCACGATCTATTTAATAAAAAGAAAATTCCACTTACTATTTTTGGAGTTGGTATGGCGTTGGAAAGAAATAAAGAAGTTTGTTCGGCTATAAAAAAAGCAAATTATGAAGTTGCTAGTCATGGGTGGAGATGGATTGACTATCAAAATGTATCAAAGAAAAAAGAAAAGAATGATATGAAACTTGCAGTAAAATCTATAAAAAAAATTTTTGGTAATCACCCTGCTGGTTGGTACACTGGTAGGTGTAGTGAAAATACTCTAGATTTAGTAATTGATAATGGTAGTTTTTTATACTGTAGCGATACATACAGTGATGATCTTCCTTATTGGATAAAAAAAGGAAATAAAAAACAGCTAATGGTTCCTTACACCCTTGATAACAATGATATGAGGTTTGCAACCAATCAAGGATTTAATTCGGGTGAACAATTTTATAATTATTTAAAAGATAGTTTTGATGCCCTTTATGAGGAAGGAAAAACTTCACCAAAGATGATGTCGGTTGGTTTGCATTGTAGATTAATTGGAAGACCTGGTAGAATACAGTCTCTTAAAAAATTTTTAAATTACATCACAAAATTTAAGGATATTTGGATCTGCAAAAGAGTAGATATAGCTAAACATTGGATAAAAAATTATAGTTAAAATTTTTATTATTGTTCCGCAGCTATAGAAGTATAGTGAGCAACTGCTTCTATTTCCTCATCAGTTAGTATACCCTCCATTGCGGGCATTACTCCTATACCGTTTCTAACTGCCATTATAATTCTTTGAATATCAGGTCTAATTTCATTTAAATTTGGACCAACCATTGCGTTCGATCCAGCATCTGAAAGCATATGACATGCTGCACAATTTCCAGTTCCCAGAAAAACTTCTTTTCCCTTATTAAACAACTCATCAGCATTAACGTGGGTTAATGATAAAAATATCAAAAATAATGATATACCAAAGAAATTTAAAAATAATTTTTTCACATAAATTTGGTATCATAATTAAAAAAATTTAAAAAGGAGAATTATGAAAGCTTATTGGGTTGCAAATTATACTGAAATAAAAGACGACGAAAGACTTAAAAAATATGCTGTTAAAGCAAAAGAAGCGGTTGAAAAATATTCTGGAAAAATAATAGCGAGAAGTGCAAATAACGTAACTTTAGAAGGCAGGGAAATGGTTAGAGTAGCACTTGCAGAGTTTCCAGATATTGAAACAGCAAAAAATTGTTACAATTCCGAAGAGTATGTTGAAGCTAGAAAACATTTGGAAAATAATGCTACTAGAGAACACATAATTTTTGAGGGAATGTAAGTTAATAAAGGTTTAATACTGAATAGGTTCGGGGTCTATACTTCTCCATAAATACCAAGTTGCAACAGAGCAGTAAGGGGAAAATCTTTTGTTTAGATATTTCACGTAACTTTCTGGTGGTAGATATTTTTTATTAAAATTTTTTGAAATAGCTCTTAACAAACCAATATCCTGGATTGGCCAAATATTAGGACGATTATAAGTAAATAACAAAATCATTTCTGCTGACCATCTTCCAATTTGTCTTAATTGAGAAAGATAAATTATGGCATCTTCATCAGACATTTTTGAAATAAGTCTTGGATTAAATTCTTTACTTAATATTTTTTGGGCTAAACTTTTTATTCCTTTTACTTTCTGTCTACTTAGACCACAACTTTTGAGCTGAATAGTAGTTAACTTGCTTACTATTTTTGCGTTAATTTTATTTTTACATTTTTTCTTAAATTTTAAAAAAACCGAATTAGCAGCAGCTACACTAATTTGTTGTCCAATTATACTTTTACAGAGAGAGAAAAAGACATCTTTTCTTGAAGTTAGCACTGTCTCTGAAGGGGATTTATATTTTTTAATCAAAGAAGACATGATTTTATCTTT
>CACMYF010000017.1 GCA_902617805.1 uncultured Pelagibacteraceae bacterium | reverse complement strand
TTACCACCTATAACTTTAGAAATCGCTGAAAAATCTTTAGTATCATTTCCTTCTTTACAAAATTGGTCATAAATTTCTAGAGCCATTTTTCCTAATGGTGTTTTAGCATTTACGCTTTTCGCACAATTATTTGCAAGTTTAAGATCTTTATTCATCATTCCTGCAGAGAAGCCCGGACGATAATTATTATTTGAAGGCGTGCCATCAATTAAACCAGGCAAAGGTGGATAAACAGAAATTGGCCAACTGTTACCTGATGCATTTTTCATAATTTCATGAACTTTTTTAATATCTATATTTAATCTTTTTGCTAACATTAATGACTCTGAAGCAGCAATCATTGCAATTCCTAGGGCCATATTGTTACAAATCTTAGCACCATTCCCACTACCTAAATCACCTGCATGAAATATATTTTTTCCCATGATTTTTAATAAAGGAAGCGCTTTTTCAAAAGCTTCCTTTGATCCACCAACCATTATATTTAAAGTTGCTTTTTGCGCTCCCATTACTCCACCACTAACTGGCGCATCAATCATTTCTATTCCTTTTTCTGAAGCTTTTTTTCCAATCTTGATAGAAGTTTGAATATCAATTGTAGAACAATCAATTAGTAAACAATTTTTTGAAACTTTATTTATTATTCCATTATCACCTAAATAAACTTCCTTAGAATGCTTGCCCTCTGGAAGCATAGTAATAACCGTCTCAACTTGATCTGTAATTAGATCATCTAAATTTTCCGCTGTTTCAAGATTTTTATCTTTTGCAATCCCAAGCATTTTTTTTGAGACATCAAAAACTTTTACAGATCTACCTGCCTTCATTAAATTTTCAGCCATTGGACAACCCATGTTACCAACGCCAATGAAAGCTATCGATTGAGACATTTTAATTTACTTTATTAATACAATTTCCAGTTCTAAAAAACTCATCTAAATTATCAATTGCTAAATTTCCCATTGCAATTCTTGTATCTTTTGTTGCACTGCCCAGATGAGGTAAAACAAAAGCACTTGGAATTTTTAAATAACCAGGATTTAGATTTGGCTCATCTTTATAAACATCTAATCCTGCTGCATAAATTTTTCTTCTATTCAATGCATCAATTAAAGCTTCATCATCAACTATATCACCTCTTGCAACATTAGTTATCACAGCACCTTTGGGGAAATACTCAACAGTCTCTTTATTTATCAAGTTCTCTGTTTCTTTTGTGGCTGGACAACAAATTGATAAAACATCTGAGACTGAAAAAAGACTTTTTATGCTGTCATGATATGTTGCACCTTGCTCTTTATCTTCACTTAATTTTGAACGATTATGATAATGAATAACCATACCTAAAGATTTTGCAATTTTTGCAATTTTTTGGCCAATACGACCCATACCTAAAATTCCTAATCTTGTTCCTGTTAATTGTTTCCCAATTAAATAATCAGCAGACCATTTCCATCCACCTTCTTTTGCAGAATCTATTCCTTCGGAAGCTCTTCTGCACGCTCCTAAAATTAATAAAATTCCGATCTCTGCTGTAGCATCTGACAAAACTTCTGGTGTATTTGTTACTGCTATACCCCTATTCTTTGCTGCTTCTAAATCAATGTTTCCAAATCCAACTGCAAAATTTGAAATAATTTTTACAGAGTCTGGTAATTGATTAATTGTTTCTGCATCTAATTTTTCAGTTAATGATGATAATATACCGTCAAATCCTTCACTCATTTCAATAATTTTTTTTTGTGAATAAAGTTCATCATTAGTATTAAATTTTGCATCAAATAATTTAGATGCTTTGTCTTCACTTTCTCTTATTAAACGTCTTGTAATTAAAACCTTTTTCATAATTTTTATTTTAAAATTTCAGGTTTTGGTCCTCCAGTGTACCAATCTAAAACTTCAATTGTATGTAATATTGGAACTTTAGTACCATGAGCGATTTGGGTAATACAACCAATATTTCCTGTAGAGATAAAATCTGGATTTAAACTTTCAATATTATTTACTTTTTTCTTTAATAATTGTTTTGCAATTTTTGATTGCAAAATGTTGTAGGTACCAGCTGATCCACAACATATATGGCCTTCTGGAATTTCCATAATTTCATTATTAGTTTTCTCAAGTAATGAAACTGGCTGTGAATGAACCTTTTGACCATGCTGCATTGAACACGCAGAGTGATATGCTACTTTATATTTTTTTCCTTTATCTTTAATATCAAGTTTCAAACTTTCGAATATATATTCTGATATATCTTTTGTAAGTTCTGATATTACTTTGGCTTTTTTACTTAGCTCTTTATCTTCACGAAAAATAAATCCATAATCTTTCATGGTTGTTCCACAACCGGACGTATTTGATAAAATTGCATCCAAATTTCCTTTTTGATGCTCATCATGCCAAGTGTTTATATTGTTTTTAAAATCTTGATGAGCATCCTCCTCTTTTCCAAGATGATGATTTAAAGATCCACAACAACGAATTTTTTTTGGAACAACTACTTCTACACCGTGTCTGTTTAATAACCTTATTGTTGCTTCATTAATTTGAGGAGATATTTCTTTTTGTACACATCCTGTTAAAAGAGCAACCCTAGCAATTCTTTTTTTAGTGGAGGATTTATAAACTTCTTTTATTGGTAAACTTTTTTTAGGAAAATTTGTAGGCATTAATTCAATCATATCCTTAATTTTTGATGGCATTAAGAATTTGAAAGGCTTTGATAATTTTACTAATAAACTTGATAATCGAAAAACTTTTGTATTTGGAAGAGTAATAGATAAAAAATACCTTATTAGTTTATCAAAGAAAGATCTTTGATAATTTTTTTCAATATATTTTTTTCCATGGTCAATTATATGCATGTAATTTACTCCTGCAGGACAAGTAGTCATACAGCTGTAACATGAGAGGCATCGATCGATATGCTTTACAACTTTTTCGGTAGGTTTCCTATTATTTTCGAGCATATCTTTAATAAGATAAATACGTCCTCTAGGACCATCTAACTCATCACCTAGAAGTTGATGCGTAGGGCAAGTAGCATTACACATTCCACAATGCACACATTTTTTAAAAACTTTTTCGTTTGCAAAATTGTCAGGATCTCTAAGCTGTTCTTCTGTAAATTTTGTTTGCATTAAATTCCTCTATACATTTTCCCTGGGTTTAAAATCCTTTTAGGATCAAAACTTTGTTTGACTTTTTCAGAAATCATTAAACGTACTTTATCAACAGTAAAAATAGCTTCTCCATAATCATATTCTGATGAAGTTTTAATTACTGTCAAATAACCTCCAAAATCTTTTGCCATTTTTTTTAAGTCTTTAATCTTTTCTTCTTTTTTACTATTAACTTCAATCCAGAATAACGACCCACACCAATCAACAAAATAGTTATGGTTGTTTTCTAGATGTTTGCATAGTTTCGAACCATTTGCAGGTGGTATCACCATTCGTATTAAATTATGCTCAGTCTTTTCAAATACCTCTAAATTATTCACTTTTTTCCAAAATGGTTCTGATTGATAAACATCAAGAGTAGAAATATCTGAATTACTTAATTTAAGTTCTTTTTTTAAATTGTTAATTTTTTCTTCAATTGAAATTTTGTCCCCTTCAACTCTAAATGCTATAAATGAAATATTTGATTTAAGATCATTAAACTTAAAAACTGAATTTTTTTTAGTAACAAAATCTTTATCTTTTGATTGTTCAGGAATAAAAACGGCACCTGAAATTTCGCTACTTGAGCTAGATAGTTTATTAAAAAAATCATAAATTTGTTCAAAATTACTAGGATAAATTATTACAGTTTTAGAAGAATCTTTCTTAGGTAGCACCTTTAATGTAATTTCGGTTAAAGCAACAAGAGTACCAAACGAACCAGCTATAAGTTTTGATAAATCATAACCTGTAACGTTCTTAACAACAGTACCACCTGATTTAATTATATCACCTTTTCCATTAACTCCCTTAAAACCTAGGACATGATCTCTCACACTACCAACTTTAAATCTTCGTGAACCTGCATAATTGCAAGATAAGTATCCTGCTATTGTCCCTTTATTTGACTTACCTTCTTTAATATATCCAAAGTCTATTGGTTCAAAAGCTAGCTCTTGATTATTTTCGCTTAAGACCTGCTCGATTTCATTGATTGGTGTACAGGCTTTAACTTTAATATACAATTCTTCAGGTCTATAATCGATAATACCTGAAATTTTAGATAGAGACGTAGTATTAGCTGACTGTGTTTTATTTCCAATAAAACTTTTTGAATTGTTACCGATAATTTCTGTTGGAGAATCTTGTTTATATAGTTCCCTAATTAAATCTGAAACTTCCGACTCATCTTTGGGATAATAGATGTTATTAGAATCTTGGAAGATCTGGGAATTTATCTTTATTTTTGTGGACATGAACCCTTCCTTCCTCTGCACATTTTCTAAGTATAGGATAAACTTTTCCAGGATTTAATAAATTTTTTTCATCTAATGACTTTTTGATACTCAATTGTTGTTGAATATCGTTATCATTGAACATTTCACACATAAGTTCTCGCTTTTCTATACCAACACCATGCTCTCCTGTAATTACTCCCCCAAGTCTCACACATGTTTTTAATATTTCCGAACCAAACTCTTCAGTTTTTCTAAGTTGTTCTTTATCATTTCCATCAAACATAATAAGTGGATGTAAATTCCCATCACCTGCGTGAAAACAATTTGCCACTGGTAGTTCATATTTTTCAGATAACTTTTTTATTTCTAATAATGCTTCAGCAAGCTTGCCTCTTGGAATGGAACCATCCATACAATAGTAATCAGGTGCCATAGCTCCACATGCAGGAAAAGCTGCTTTTCTTCCAGCCCAGAATGAAAGTCTTTCTTTCTCACTATTGCTAAGTTTAAGACTAGAGCAATTATTTTTTTTACAGATTACCTCTACTTTTTTTATTAACTCATTAACCTCTGATTCCGTACCATCAAGTTCCACTATTAATAATAATTCTGCGTCTCGTGGATATCCTGCTTTACTAAAATTATCTGTTGCCTCAATTAAAGCTTTATCCATTATTTCCATTCCTGCAGGCACTATTCCACTTGAAATAATTTCTGAAGCTGCATCTCCACCTTCTTTAATAGATGGAAAACCTATCAAAGCAGCTCTTACTACTTCTGGTGTTTTTAAAATTTTAACTGTAACCTCAGTGACAACTCCCAATAATCCCTCTGAACCACAAATTAAACCCATAAGATCATATCCCTCTTGATCAAAAGATTTTCCTCCAAATCTACAAATAGTTCCATCCATCATAACCATTTGTACACCTAAAATATTATTTGTAGTCGTTCCATACTTTAATGAATGAACTCCACCAGAATTTTCAGCAACATTTCCACCTATAGAACATGCTAACTGGCTCGAAGGGTCTGGCGCATAATAAAATCCTTTGTGTTGAACTGCATAAGTAATACCTAGATTTGTAACTCCTGGCTGAGTTACAACACATTTGTTTTCGTAATCAATTTCTAATATTTTATTAAATTTTCCTAAACCAAGAAGAATAGCATCTTGAAGAGGTAATGCTCCGCCGGACAATCCTGTGCCTGCACCTCTTGGTACAACTTTAATATTTTCACTATGACAATATTTTAATATCTCGCTTACTTCTTCTGTGTTTTCTGGAAGTACTACTGCTAATGGTGTTTGCGTATAAACTGATAAAGCATCAGTTTCATATGGTCTCAATTCATCAGCCTCACTCAATACATTTTCTATATTGGTTAACTTTGAAAGTTTTTTTACTATTTCACTTCTTCTATTTAGAATAGAACTATCAATTTTTGGTAAAGCTATTTCAGACATAGCCTAGCCTAACATTTTTTTGATATTTTCCAATGCGTTAGAAATGTTATCTCGAGAGGCTGCAAAGCTAAATCTTACATAATCTTTGCATGTTTTTCCAAAAGCTGTACCGGGAACTATAGCAACACCCGCCTCATGCATAGCTCTTTTACAAAATTCACTACCATCCATTCCAGTTCCAATAACTTTAGGGAATGCATAAAATGCTCCACCAGGTAAACTACATTCTACACCAGGTAAACTATTTAAACCTTCATGAATTAATTTTCTTCTTAATGTAAACTTTTCCATCATCTCATCAATTGAGTCATCAGGTCCATCTAGGGCAGCAATACCTGCGAACTGAGCAGCAGCATTCACACATGATACACTATTAATTAATAATTTATTTACATGTTCAACTAAATTTTCTGGCCAAAAACTCCAACCGAGTCTCCAACCTGTCATTGAGTAAGCTTTACTCCAACCTTCTAAAACTATTAATCTTTCTCTTAACTCAGGATAATTAAAGAATGTTGGCATTTCTTTATCATCAAAAATTTGTCTACTATAAATTTCATCACTTAAAATAGTCACATGCGGATGTTTTTTTAAACCTTCAGCTAACTTATCTATTTCTGATTTTTCTACAAAACTTCCAGTAGGATTATTTGGATTTATTAAAATTAATAATCTAGTTTTATCAGTAATTAGAGATAAAATTTTATCTGCACTAAACTTTAAATCTTTATCTTCAGTTAGATCGTAAGGCACTGCAGTAGAACCTGTATAATTAATCATAGACTCATAAATAGGGAACGCTGGAGTAGGATGAATTATCTCTGCTCCTGGTTCACCAAAACACTGTATTGCATAATGCATTGTTGGTTTTCCACCTGGCATAATTATAATTCTTTCAGGATCTACTTCCGCACTGTAACGCTTTTTAATCCATCTAGTTACTGCTTGTCTGCATTCTAAAATACCATTTGAAAGAACATATCCGTGATGGCCATCATCTAATGCTTTTTTTGCTGCTTCAACAACATGCTTTGGAGTTTTGAAATCAGGTTGACCTAGACCTAAGTGGATCATAGGTTTACCTTGTGCTTCAAGCTTTTTCGCTTCAGCTAAAACTGAAAAAGCACTTTCAGTTCCAAGCCTATTTAAAGATTTTGCAAGTTCCATAACAATTTAAAAAATTAAAATCGACAAACTAAACGAAAATTAGTTTTTTGTCTATTTAGTTTAAAATTTTAATTTATCAAATAAATGCTTAAAATTCTTATATTTTAGTCTCTATATATTATTTTTGACGCATCAAGGTCTTTAACAGACTTACAGCCCATTAAAATCATATTTCTTCTAATTTCTTTTTGCATATTTTCTAAAAGTCTTTCAACACCTTTTTGTCCACCAGCACCTAAGCTAAAAAGAAATGCTTTCCCAAAACTACATGCTGTTGCTCCAGCAGCTAGAGCTTTAAGAACATGTGTTCCTCTTCTTACACCACCATCAAGAATAATTTCTAATTTATCACCAACTGCATCTGAAATTGCTTTAACTTGATCAAATGGAGATCTTGATCCATCAAGTTGTCTTCCTCCATGATTTGAAATCATGATTGCTGTACAACCAATATCTATCGCTCTTTTGGCATCTTCTACTGACATTACACCTTTTAATGCCATAGGCTTATTCCATTTTTTTATACAATATTCTGCATCTTTCCAATTCATTGCTGGATCATATTGTTCATTAATATAATCCATAACTGATTTTGCAATATTAGTGCCTTTATCTGTTTTATTTTTAATATTTGCTAATTCAAATTTTTTATTAGTAAAGTATTTGAAAACCCATCCAGGTCTCATTGCAAAACTCAATAAACTATCCAAAGTAAATTTAGGCGGTGTCGTAAATCCTGTTCTGTGATCTCTTTCTCGGTTTCCGGCAACAAGTGTATCAACAGTAATACACATTCCATCAAAATTAGCTCTACTACATCTTTCAATTAAATCATCAGTAATTGATTTATCTTTGTGAATATAAAGTTGAAAAAGTTTGGGACCACTAGAAACATTTGCAACCTCTTCAATTGAAAAAGATGCCATTGTGGACATACTGTAAATTGTATCAAACTTCTCTGCGGCTCTGGCAGAAGCTTTGTCTCCATCAGGGTCATATAAACTTTGCATTGCCGTAGGAGATAAAAATAATGGCATACTAATTTTTCTACCAAAAACAGTAGTTGATAAATCTGGCTCACCAACACTGTTAAGAATATTGGGAACTAAATCACATTCATTAAAAGCATCTGTATTTCTATTTAAAGTGACTTCGTCATCTGCTCCACCATCAATATAATGAAAAATAGGAGCGGGTAATTTCTTTTTTGCTAATTTTCTAAAATCTTCAAAATTATAACAGTCATTGATATTCATGGTGTATCTTTATTAAAAGTTTTTGAAGAAATTAAACATATAACTATTTGCCCCAGGATTTTTATCTCCTAGACTTGCATTAGATATATGATTGTAGGAAAAACCTAATTCACTTGTTTTTGACAGATCGAGTGAAATTTGCAACTCACTTTTAAACTCAATTAAATGACCTAAGTCTTTACCATCTCCCTCGTGATATATTCCAGGTGTAAAGCTAGGAGTTAAATTTAATGCTCCTAATTTATATTGAGCTTGAACACCTGTATAAATATATCCTGCATTATCAGCTGTAATTAAAAATCCAGTTATAGGAGAAAGATTTCCTAAAAAAGTATCTTTATTTAAATTTTCATTCTGATGTTGAAAACCAATTAAAGTTGATTTTTTTCCATCATCACTAAAATCAAACATACCTGTGTAAACACTGAATTCTGTATTTTGATCTTTTAAAACTTTTTCTTCTGCAATCGAAGAAAATACAAATGTGATCATTAACAGATTGATTAAAAAATTTTTTAAATTCATGATTAATTAATTTATTTTTTAACTATAAAGCTTCTGTAGATTATTGCACCTCCAATTAAAAATATCAATATCGGCAATAACCAAAGAATATATGTATTTTTATTTAAACCAGGATCGTAAAGTATCCATTCTCCATATTTAGTTTTAAAATATTCATAAATTTGATATTCAGAAAAACCTTCTTGAAGTTTTTTATCAACTACAATTTTTAAACTGTTTGCAAATTCAGAGTCTGAATCATAAACCGATTGACCTTGACATATAAGACATCGTAAATTTTTAGTTATTTTATTTCTTTTATCGTTCTCCTCAGCATTAATACTACTTAATGGGAATAACATTATAACAATTAAAAAAAATTTTAGATATTTCATTTTATAAATAAATTAATTTCATCAACTAATTCTTGGTTAAGGGGTCCAATATATTTTTTAATAATTTCATTATTATAAATTAAAAATGATTCAGGAACCCCATAAGCTCCCCACTCAATTGCAATTGTACCATCTAAATCAATAAAGATTTCTTTATAAGGGTTTCCTAGTTCATTTAAAAAATTTTCCGCATTTTTTAAATTATCTTTATAATTCATCCCAATAATATTTAATTTATTCTCTAAATTTAAATTCATCAAAAGAGGATGCTCTTGTCGACATGGTACACACCAAGATGACCAAATATTTAATAAATAAACCTTATCTAACTCAAAGATACTTGATGATTTCACATTTTCTTCAGAAAAAAATTCTTTGGTATTAAACACTGGTATCTCTTTTTTTGTATTAACATCTGGAGTGTATATTTTTGAGTCTTCTAAACCTTTGTAAAAAATAAAAAATATTATTCCAAAAATAATAATAATTGAAAAAGGTAATATTTTATTTTTCATAATCTTTTTTGTAAAAAGCTAACAATGCCAGCAAAAGATATTAGAATTACTGATAACCAGATCCATAACATAAATGGTTTAACTTGATATCTTACGTTGAAAAAATCTTGATTTTGAACCAGATTAATTACAATAAATTTATCTGACATTAGTGTTGTTTTAATATCAGCTTCGCTTGTGGCAATGACAGGTTGATTATAAATTCTCAGCTCTGGTGAAAATCTGTCCTCTTCACCATTTAAATTACTTATAGAAAAATTCGCAATAATAGCATTATAATTTTTTTCTTTTTTCTGATCAACACTTTCAAAAAATATCTTAGTTTTCGAATTTTCAAAAGTTTCACCAACCTTGAGATTTGTTATAATTTCGCTTGCAAATATATTGTTAAACAAGATACTTAAGATCAATAAACTAAATCCAAAATGAGCAATATTTTGTGAAATATTTTTATATTTTTTTACAAAAAAATCTCGCAAGGTAATAAAGAATAAATAAAGCGCACTCGATATCAAAATTGTATTTATTAAAATATTTTGATTAAAATTTTTTAATACTAAAAATGCTAATAAAATTGAGATAATTAAAAAAGAGATTAAATAAATCTTATCTACTAGTTGAGATTTGATCCATTTTAATTTTGGACCTATCGCCATCATAAGTAAAAATGGAATTAAAAATGGAATTATTAACTTATGATAAAATGGTGGTCCAACAGATATTTTTTGAGAAGAAATTACATCTAAAAAAATTGGATAAACAGTACCTATTAATACAACTGATAAAAAATACATCATGAACCAGTTATTAATTAATATTGAAGTTTCTTTGCTCAACCAAAAAAAGCTATGAGATTTTCTGTCATTATCTTTATGAAAAAAGAAAAAAATTAAAATAGATAAAAAAATCAAAATGAATAGAAAAACAAGAATAAATAAACCCCTTTCAGGATCATTAGCAAATGTATGAACTGAATTTAATATTCCTGATCTTACTAAAAATGTTCCACACATACTTAATGTAAATGTTGCAATAGAAAGAATTATTACCCATGAAGTTAAAATAGATTTTTTTTCTAATACTAATATACAATGTAAAAGAGTGGTTAATGCAAGCCACGGCATTAGAGAAACATTCTCAACTGGATCCCAAAACCAAAAACCTCCCCAGCCCAATTCGTAATAAGCCCAAATTGATCCAAGCAGTATTCCTAAAGTTAAAAATATCCATGAAATTAAGATCCATTTTTTTATATGAGATGCCCAACCAGTAGAAATAATTTTTAAACTTGTTGCTGCCAAAACTGATGAAAAAATAATTGAAGAACCAACATAGCCTAAATATAAAACAGGTGGATGAATTGCTAAAGCAGGGTCTTGTAAAATTGGGTTTAATCCAAGACCTTCAGTAGGTATTGGAAAAATATAATTAAATGGATTTGATGTTTTGATTAAAAATAAAAAGAATCCAACAATTATTATTTGTTGAAAAACTAAAGTTAAAATTTTGTATTTTACTGGTTGATTTTTAGTTCTTACTAAAAATAAGAAAATAAATAACGTTAAAACAAGTAACCATAATAACAAGCTACCTTCATGATTTCCCCAAGTTCCACTTATTTTATAAAATAATGGTTTGGTAGTGTGAGAATTATTAAATACTGTTTCATTACTAAAATCCGAAATAACAAAAGAAAAAATCAAACACAAAAAACTAATAACAACAAAAAATAATTGTAAAAATGTAAATGATAATATTTTGGTATCTAAAGTGTTTGAGTTATTAAAATTTTTATATGAAAATAATGATAATCCAATAATTAATCCTATTACTAATGAATAATATCCAATAAGATTATAGATCAATTTATTTTTCTCCTAATGCTTCTTTTACTTCCGGTGGCATATAATTTTCATCATGCTTCGCTAAAATTTTTGTTGCTGAGAAAAAGTTTCTATCTTTCAAAAAACCTTCTGCAACAACCCCTTTTTCTTCAGCAAATAAATTTGGTACTGCTCCTGAGTAAGTAACATTTATTTCATTTTTAAAGTCTGTAATTATAAAATTAACTTCATTTGAACTTATGGAAATAGAGTTTTTTTTAACCATTCCTCCAACTCTTATTTTGCTTTTATCTATTTCAGAAAGTGATTTTATTTCAGAGGGAGATTGAAAATATACAACATTTTCCTCTAATGATTTTAAAATCAAAAATGTTGTTAGAATTAAAGTAATTAAGATTATTATTACAAACAGAAATCTTAATTTAACTTTTCGACCATACATGGTTTAAAAGTTAATTATTTGTTACGTTTGCTAAAATTTCTTTATTTATTCTTTGTGATTTTGCAGAATTAGCTTGCTCAGCAGTAAGTGATCCAAATTTAGCAACAAATTTGTTTTGTTCTTTAACAAATTGCATTTTAGTTACCAAATATAAACCTAGGAAACTTAATAATGTAAAGCTAAAAGCAGATAACACGTACACCGCATATCCATTCATAAAAAGTAATTCATTTATCATAATCTATCTAAGCCTTTATTTTTAATTTTTATCAGTTCTGTATTATATTTCATTAAGAAAATTAACAATGAAAAAAGAGCAAATGCCGCAGTCATTATCAATAATGGGTAAAGCATTGATGAATGAATTGAGCTTTTTGACAAAATATTAATAGATGCAGGTTGATGGAGTGTATTCCACCAATCAACTGAGTACTTAATAATTGGAACATTAATAATTCCTAAAATAGTTATAAAAGTTGAAATCTTATAGACTTTTTCTTCCTTATCATAAATTCTCCATACAATTAAATACATTGCATAGAACAAAGCTAATATTAACATTGATGTAATTCTTGCATCCCAAGCCCACCATGTTCCCCAAGTTGGTTTTCCCCAAATTGATCCTGTAACTAAAGCAATAATATTAAAAACAAATCCTGAAGGAGCTAAACTTTTAGAGATTAAAAAAAAGTTTTTGTTTCTAAATACAAAACCACAAATAGATAACAAAGTTATAGAAGAAAATATTCCAAGTGAAATCCAAGCGGCAGGAACATGAACATACATAATCCTAACTGCATCACTTTGTTTGTAATCTTCAGGTGATATGATTAATGCTTCAACTAAACCAACACTCAATACAACAATAAACAGAAATAAAACGTACTTGGGTGCTTTTGACGTGATTTTGAAAATCTTGTTAGGTTCAAAAAGTTTAAACATATTTTAATTTAGAATTTTTTTGGTGATTTCTATTATGAAATAGTTTTCTGATCAAGAATGCAGAGGGGAGATAATAAGATTGAAATTAACGTTTAACACTCTTGACCAGAAGATACTAAAAACATAGCTAATTTGTATGGCCTAGATTTGAGCTAAATGTGGTTGAATGATGGTTGCCTTAATTAGAGAGCTTGAAATAACTAGATCCTTTTTTTCCTGAAAAAATCTCTTCAATTAAAGGGTGTTTTATTGGTTCATCAGAGTCATCCATCAGCAAGTTTTGCTCAGAAACATAAGCTTCATAAGTTATCTCATCATTTTCTGCTAATAGGTGATAAAATGGTTGATCTTTTCTTGGTCTGACATTTTTTGGAATAGACTGATACCATTCTTCAGAATTATTAAACTCAAAATCAACATCATAAATCACACCTCTAAATTCAAAGTGTTTATGCTTTACAATGTCTCCAATTGAAAATTTAGCTTTTTGAACTGGCATTAATCTTAGTATGGGTATTTAGAAATAAAAATCAATGCTAAAAATATAAATGTTTTGTGATGTGGCAAATATGTTAATATCTTTTAAGTGAATAAATCTTTTTTAAAATTTGTTACTGATTTCGGTCCTTTAGCAATATTTTTTTTCTATTATTACAATAGTGGTAAAAATTTATCTGTAGCAATACCTCCACTAATAGTTGCAACTTTAGTTGCATTAGCAGTAGTTTGGTTTTTTGAAAAAAAAATTCCTCCAATGCCTTTAGTAAGTGGAATTTTAATTACTTTTTTTGGTGGATTAACAATCTACTTTAATGATCCTATATTTATTTACGTTAAACCAACTATCATTAACATTATGTTTGCTCTTGCGTTATTTTTTGGGAAATATTTTACCAATGAACCTATTCTTAAAAAAATTATGGGTAAATCTATTCCTCTAAATGATATTGGTTGGGAAATTCTTAATAAACGATGGATGTATTTTTTCTTTGGTCTTGCTTTATTAAACGAAATTGTTTGGAGAACTCAAACAGAAGAATTTTGGGTTAATTTTAAAGTATGGGGAATGCTTCCAATAACAATAATATTTACAGGGTTTCAGGTACCATTAATTAATAAACATAAGATTGATGCGTAGTAATTTAAAATTAGTAGTAAATAATCCCCATAATAAAATAGAAGAAAAACATTTTTTTGAAAAAGATGAGCTAAAAATTATATTAGACTTATATGCCAAGATGGTTTCTGAAGGTTCTTGGAAAGATTACGGTTTAAGTATTTCAAGTAAGCAAGTGGGATTTAGTGTTTTTAGAAATGCTACTGAAAATGCCCTATACAAAATTTGTAAAAATTTTAAGCCTAAAAATAAAAATCTTAAATATTTGATTACTGATACAAGTGGTAAAATACTAAAAAATTCTTACGATCTTAGAATTTTATTAAAAAATACCAACTGGAAGAAACTTCAAAAATAAATTTATCTTCTTTGACCAAATAATCTTAACAACATTATAAATAGATTGATAAAATCTAGATATAAAGTTAAAGCGCCCATTACAGCTTTCTTGCCCATTAACTCTCCTGAGTCTGACGCAACATACATATTTTTAATTTTCTGAGTGTCATAAGCTGTTAAACCAACAAATATTAAAACACCTAAAATTGAAATCACAAAATACATCATAGAAGATTTCATAAAGATATTAACAATTGAAGCTATAATTATTCCAATTAGACCCATCATTAAAAAAGATCCAAACTTTGTAAGATCTCTTTTAGTTGTGTATCCATAAATACTCATCGCTCCAAATGTTGCAGATGTAATGAAGAAAACTCTTGTTACACTCATTCCAGTATAAACCAATAAAATTGAAGATAATGATAGACCCATCAGAGCTGCAA
>CACMYF010000016.1 GCA_902617805.1 uncultured Pelagibacteraceae bacterium | reverse complement strand
AAATTCTGATTTGAACTTAAATTGTAAATTTGAAAAAGTAATTTTAAAAAATCCAGACCATAACTTTGAATCTTTCACAAAAGATCAAATTAAAAGAAAAGATATTAATAAGTTAATAATAGAGTCTAAAACACCAGACGTTCTAAATGTTAAAAATTTATCAGAATTTTTTAATAAAATTGATTTAGAGGTTAAAATTTCAAATAAGGATATATTCTTAATTCAAGCATTTGATAAAGAGAGGAATTATTCTGAGTCTGCAGTCTATACTAGAAAAACAGGAGAACTTATTCACGAAATCACAACCAATATAAAACAAGAGGAAAAAGAAAAAGATATTTCTTTTTATAGTTGTAAAAATAACAACAAAGACACTTAAGACCAAAGACTCTAATTCTAATATTTGATAATATCTCAATATGAAGAGGTTATTATTGGTAATTTTGGTTTATTTATTTTCACTGGCTAGCTCTTTAGCAAATGAAAGAGATACTAGACTTAACCAATTGTTTAATGAGTTAAAAGCAAATAAATCAAAAGTAGCTTTTATAATTGAACAAGAAATTTGGGCTTTATGGAGTACCCATCCAACAGATGAAAAACTTACTGCGAGATTAGAAGAGGGTTCTCAATTTGTGAGAGATCAAAACTATATAAAAGCAAAAGATGTTTTTACTGAAGTTATTAATCTAGATCAAAGTTGGGCTGAGGCTTGGAATAAAAGAGCAACTGTACTTTATATGTTAGGAGAATTTCAAAAATCTCAAGATGATATAGATCAAGTATTAGCCTTAGAACAAAGACATTTTGGAGCTTTAGCAGGACAGGGTTTAGTAAATATTCAACTTAAGAATTATGAAAAAGCAATAAGAAGTTATGAGCAAGCACAAGAAATTTATCCTGCTATGAGATCACCAAAAATAATGATTAAGCAAATAGAAGAATTAATGAAACAGCAAACAATATAATGTGTGGAAGATACGTAGTAAAAAACCCAGTAACTAAAACAAATAAATTAGTTAAATCCGCAATTCAGGTTGAGGATACTGAAAACTATAATGCTCATCCTTATCAGAAACTACCTGTAATAAAAAAATATAAAAATGGAAATACTTTAGAAAATCTACAATGGGGCTTGGTACCTAGTTGGGCTAAAGATAAAGATTTTAAAGCTTTAATTAATGCAAGGTTAGAGACTATTGATGAAAAAGTTTCTTTTAAAAAACTAATAAAAAACAACAGATGTGTTGCTGTAGCAGATGGTTTTTATGAATGGAAAAGAGAAGAGAAAGAAAAAACTCCCAATTATTTTACTCGTGGAGATGCAAACCCCATTTTTTTTGCTGGGATCTTTGAAAATGATCAGTTCTGTTTGATTACAGAGGAAGCAAAAGAAAATATAAATGAAATTCATCACAGACAACCAGTTATTTTAAATCAAGCTGATATTAATCGTTATTTAAATTTAGAATTACAAGGTTCTACATTTTTAAAGGAACGTAAAATTCCTAATTTAATTTTTCATGAAGTTTCAAAAGATGTTAATAAGCCTACAAATAATAGCGCATCCTTAATTCAAAAAGTTTAATTAGTCTCTAAAATTAACAAAATCAATTGGAAGCCCAATATCAATTGCTTTGATTGCAGCGATAGCTTCTTGAAGATCATCTTTTTTTTTGCCATCTACTCTTAATTCATCGCCTTGGATTTTAATTTGAATTTTAAGTTTTAGTTTTTTAATGTCAGCAATAACTTTTTTAGCATTTTCTTGGCTAATTCCCTCTTTTAATTCACTGACTTGTCTAATAGATCCTCCTGACGCTCCTTCAGAACTTTTAACTTCTAAAACCCTTGGATCTACTTTTCTTCTAACTAAATGGGTTTGTAATAATTCATTTACTTGCTTTAATTTTAATTCATCAGGTGCATTTGTAGTGACTATTTTATCTTTTCGTTCAATTGAAATATGAAGTCCTTTAAAATCATAACGGTTACTAATTTCTCTTAAACAATTAGCTAAAGCATTATCAAATTCTTGATAATTTATTTTACTAATTACATCAAATGAAGGCATATTTATATTATACAGTATTAATGATCAAAATTTAAACTAAATTATAAATTCTAGCAATAATAAGGCATTTTAGCTTATTGAGTTAATTGTAAATAATAATATATTTAAAGTATGCTTAGTTATATCATTCCATTTTTAATACTTATCTTAGTAGTCGTTTTTATACATGAATATGGACACTACTATTTTGCAAGAAAATATGGAGTAGGTGTTACAGATTTTTCAATTGGTTTTGGTAAAGAGTTATTTGGTTGGAATGATAAATCAGGCACAAGATGGAAAATATGCGCAATTCCTTTAGGTGGATATGTAAAATTTTTTGGAGATAGAAATGTTTATTCACAAGCTGATCATCAAGAAATCTTAGAAAAATATAACGAAGAGGAAAGGGAAAAATTATTTATTTTAAAACCCTTGTACCAAAGAGTTTTAATTGTATTTGGCGGTCCTTTAGCTAATTTCTTATTAGCTTTAGTAATATTTTTTTCAATTTATACCTTTATAGGTAAAGATTTTACTCCTGCAGTCATAAATGAAGTTCAAAAAGATAGTCCAGCAATGGTAGGAGGGCTAAAAGCTGAGGATATAATTTTAGAAATAGATGGTAATGAAGTTAAAAGTATTATGGAAGTTTCTAAGTTTATCACTATGTCAACAGGTGATTTTATAGATTTCAAAGTTAAGCGTTCCTATGATGAATTAATATTAAAAGTAAAACCTAATATTGTTAAAGGTGATGATGGATTAGGGAATAAAATTAATAAAAGAATGGTAGGTATTAAGCTTGGTGCCTACAATAATAAAGTTAACCATGTTAAATTAGGACCTGCTCAGGCTTTATATTATGCAAGTTATGAAGTTTATTTTGTAAGTGTTTCCTCACTTAAATACATCGGCGGTATGATTTTAGGTAAAGCAGATACTTCTCAATTAGGAGGACCAATTAGAATTGCAAAAATTTCAGGACAAGTTGCAACCTTTGGAGTGTTGGCATTCATTAGTATGATGGCCTATATTTCAATAAGTTTAGGACTTATTAATCTATTTCCAATACCAATGTTAGATGGAGGACATTTAATGTTTTATGCATTTGAGAAAGTTTTAGGCAGGCCTTTGTCTCAAAAAACTCAAGAAGGTTTTTTTCGAATCGGATTGTTTTTGTTGCTATCATTGATGTTTTTCACCACATTTAATGATCTAAAAGACCTAGGTTTATTTAGATAATTCACATTTTTAAACGTTAAAAAAAGTCAATAAAAACAACGTTTATTTATGTTTTTACAAGATATTGTATGTTTTAAAAAATTAAACACTAAAAAAAAGCTTGATTTATCAACGTTTATGAGAAGTATAAATATTAACCAACAAAACCGGAGCTAAAATGAACAAAAAACAACTAATTGCTAAGCTTTCTGGCTCATTAAATTTGAGCAAAGCAGATGCTGAGCGAACTTTTGATACAATTACCAACACTATTTTAGATGCTCTAAAAGGTGATGACTCAGTAAAAATTGCTGGGTTCGGTACGTACAAAGTAGCAAAAAGAAAAGCAAGAGTTGGAAGAAACCCAAGAACGGGTGAGCAGATTCAAATTGCTGCTTCTCAAAAAGTAAAATTCTTACCAGCTAAAGCTTTAAAAGAAGTATTCAATAGATAATCTTTTTTCTAACAGCCCTAACGTTTTAAAAATACGTTTAGGGCTGTTACTATATGCAAAAACTGCATAGCAAATTTTCCTAATCAGCGTTAGTTTTAAAAATTAATAAAACTATAAGACACCACTTAAACAAGTGGAGGTCTAATGACTAAAATAATAAAAAAAATATCAGCACCGCTTCTTAGTTTAATATTTTTATTAAACATGAGTAGTGCAGGTATGGCAGAGACAACTGTCTCTGGAGAAGTTCAAGCGATATTTAACTCGCTTCTATTTTTAATTTGTGGTTTCCTTGTCATGTTCATGGCAGCAGGTTTTGCGATGCTAGAATCTGGTATGGTAACTTCAAAAAGTGTATCAGTAATTTGTGCTAAAAATATAGGTCTATATTCAATTGCCGGAATTATGTTTTGGCTTTTTGGTTATAATTTAGCTTATGGAATTCCTGAAGGAGGATACATTGGAACATTTACACCTTGGTCAGATGCAAGTGCAGTTGACACAGGTTATGCTGATGGATCAGACTGGTTCTTCCAAATGGTATTCTGTGCAACAACAGTTTCAATTTGTTCAGGTGCTATGGCTGAAAGAATTAAGCTATGGCCGTTTTTCTTATTTGCAGCTATTTTAGCTGGAGTAATTTATCCAATCGTTATGGGTTGGCAATGGGGTGGAGGCTGGTTAGCAGAACTAGGCTTCTCTGATTTTGCTGGTTCAACTTTAGTACACTCAACAGGTGGTGCAGCTGCTTTAGCAGGTATCATGTTGTTAGGTGCTAGATATGGAAGATTTGATAGTAAAGGTGAGGCGAAAGCAATCAAACCTTTTGCTGCTTCTTCAATTCCATTAGTAACTGTTGGAGTATTTATATTATGGTTAGGTTGGTTTGGATTCAACGGTGGATCTCAACTAGCTATTGGAACATTTGATGACGCAGTAGCTGTATCAAGTATATTTATCAATACTAATCTTGCTGCTTGTGGTGGTGTTATGGCTGCTGCAATAATAACAAGATTAATGTTTGGTAAAACAGATGTAATTCAAATGTTAAACGGAGCAATTGGTGGTCTTGTAGCTGTTACAGCGGAACCATTAGCGCCATCACCTTTAGCAGCTATTTTCATCGGAGCTGTAGGTGGATTGATCGTAGTGTTCGGAACTAAGTTATTATTCAGTTTCAAACTTGACGATGTTGTAGGTGCAATTCCAGCTCACATGTTTGCTGGTATTTGGGGAACATTAGCAGTGCCATTAACAAACGCTGATGCATCGTTTAGTGCACAATTAATTGGTGTACTTTCAATCAACATTTTTGTGTTTGCTGTGTCCTATGTAATCTGGTCAATAATGAAAGCTACGTTTGGAATTAGATTAAGTAAAGAAGCTGAAACCAAAGGTACTGACGTTACAGAAACAGGAGTAATAGCATACGCAATACGTGACTAATTGCATGCAATGCAATATAGAGGCTCTTCGATCTCCATGTCGTTATCTCATTGAAGAGCCTCTGTAAAACAAAATTAACTAAAATCTCTCTCTCTAGTTAGTTAACTAAAGGCCCCAGAAATGGGGCCTTTTTATTTTATACATGTTTAAATAGCATAACTCTTTTGCCCTATAAGCAATTCTTTATTTCAAAAATTTTTATATGAAACATGTCTTAACAAGGAGAGATAATGACTCAAATTCTAAAAACTTTAATTATAAGTTTAATATCTGTATTAAGCTTATCTAACTTTGCTTCAGCAGAAACAACAATGTCAGCTGAAGGACAATATATATTTAATTCACTTGGATTTTATTTAGGTGGTGTATTAGTTGCTTTTATGGCTGCAGGTTTCTGTATGCTTGAAAGTGGATTAGTAACAACAAAAAGTGTATCAACAATTGCAGCCAAAAATATTGGTAAATTTGCAATTTGTTCATTAATATTTTTTCTATGTGGCTATAATTTAGCTTACGGTATTCCAGAAGGTGGTTTTATTGGATCGTTCTCAATGTGGAGTGATTCTTCTGAACTAGCTACTGGTTATTCAGATTATTCAGACTGGTTCTTTCAAACAATGTTTGTATGTGCAACTGCTTCTATAGTTTCAGGAGCTGTAGCTGAAAGAATTAAAATTTGGCCTTTTTTCATCTTTGCTGCAATCATGGCTGGAGTAATTTATCCAATTTCAATGGGTTGGCAGTGGGGCGGAGGTTGGTTAGCAACTTCAGGCTTTTCTGACTTTGCTGGATCAACTTTAGTCCATGCGTGTGGTGGTGCCGCTGCATTAGCTGGTGTTATAGTTTTAGGTGCAAGAGAAGGAAGATTCTCAAAATCAGGTGAAACTAAATCTTTAGTACCGTTTGCTGCATCTTCAATTCCATTAGTAACACTTGGAACATTTTTACTTTGGTTTGGTTGGTTTGGTTTTAATGGCTTTAGCCAATTAGCTATGGGAACATTTGATGATGTTAATGCAATTAGTAAAATTGCAGTCAACACTCATTTAGCAGGTGCCGCTGGTACAGTTGCTGCAGCAGTTGTAACAAGATTGCTTGGTGGAAAAACTGATATCGTTATGATGTTAAATGGTGCATTAGCTGGATTAGTTGCAATCACAGCTGAACCTTTAACTCCAAGTCCTGTATTAGCAATTGTAATTGGAGCTATTGGATCATTGATTATGTACTTTGGTACAAAATTTTTAGAAAGTAAAAAAATCGATGATGTAGTAGGTGCAATCCCTGTGCATATGTTTGCAGGTATATTTGGAACTTTAGTTGTTCCAATAAGTAACCCAGACACAAATTTTGGAACTCAGTTGACTGGTGTAATCGCAGTATGTTTGTTTAGCTTTATACTTTCTTACATAACTTTCAGAGTTCTAAAACAAACTATTGGTCTTAGAATTAGTGCTCAAGCAGAAAAACTTGGAACTGATGTTGCTGAAGTAGGTGTTAAAGCTTACGCAATAAGAGACTAAAATATCTCTCTATATATATTAAAGGCTTCTTAGAAATAAGGGGCCTTTTTTATTTTTTTACAATATTTTGAAGAGTTTCTAGCACTTCTTTAGCATGGTCTTTTACTTTAACATTATTCCAAATTTTGATTATTTTACCTTTTTTATCGATTAAAAAAGTAGTTCTAACTATTCCCATAAACTCTCGTCCCATGAATTTTTTTTTAGCCCAAACTTTGTATTTTTTTAAAACTTTTATTTCTTCATCAGCCAATAGATCAAATTTGATTTTGTATTTATCTCTGAATTTATCATGACTTTTTAAATTATCTTTAGAAATACCTAAAATTTCACAATTCAATTTTTTAAATTTTGGAAGCAGCTTATTAAAATCATTGGTTTCAATTGTGCAGCCCGGAGTATCATCTTTAGGGTAAAAATAAATAATTACATAATTTCCTATTGAATCTTTAAGAGAATATTCTTTTTTATTTGTAGATGGTAATTTAAAAATTGGTGCTTTCGTATTTTCTTTAATCATTTATTTTATTTTCCTCCCAAAGTTTTTTGTAATCAATTAATGGTGACAAACCGTAACTAGAATTAATATTTGTTAGATGTAGTGATAAACTTTTTAAGGGAGAAATACAAATTTCTTTTGAATATATTTCATTTAAATATTTTTCAAATGGATCGTGTCTGTCTAGACAATTCTTATAAAAGTTGTCCCAATATTTATCTAATAAATTTTTAGTTGTCAGGAAGGTACATAATGTTTTATCTACAGTTCTCCAATGACGCTTATTTCCAATTAAAACATTTGTTTTTTCATTATTCATGTAAAGATAAGGATAATCAGATGGACACATAAAAATATCCTTATCTAGTTGTGAAGCAATTCTTTCATAAGAAGCCACCATCTCCTCCAACATTGGTTCAAAATGCAAATAATCATCCTCAACAAAGTAAATTAAATCTTCACCAGCATCTTTTCCAATCTCAAAACTTTGAAGTAAACTTGCAAGGTTTGCGAAAGTCTCTTTGTTTTTTTGTTCTGATATTTCCTTTTTATATTTTGAGTAATCTAAATTGATTATCTCTATATTATTTCCTTCAATTATTTTTTTAATTATATTAAGATTTTCAGTACTTGAATTATCATCAACAATTGTTGTTTTAACATTTACAGTGGGGTGTTTATTTTTTAAAAAATTAATTGATCTAATAAGCGAATTTAATGATCTTTTAGTATACTCAATTTTTGGATACTCAAACAACCTTCTTCTATTTTGATCCCAAATCTCAATATCAGTATTCATCCTTAGAATAATTAGTATTGAATTT
This sequence comes from uncultured Pelagibacteraceae bacterium, assembly GCA_902617805.1. GTDB lineage: Bacteria > Pseudomonadota > Alphaproteobacteria > Pelagibacterales > Pelagibacteraceae > Pelagibacter. The sequence goes on along the minus strand of CACMYF010000016.1, from coordinate 7,132 downwards.
ACTTTTTTTGTAATTTTGACTTCACCCAAAGGTAAAACTATAGATTTTTCATTCAAAATCGATAGTTCTTCATTTAATTCCTTTCCTAATGTTGGGGATGAAAAATTATTTTGATCTAAAATTTCGTATCCTAAAAATTTACAGATTTTGATAAAAAATTTTTTCATAATGTGTTATATGTTTTATAATATTATGGTCATTAAATCATTACAAACTCTAGTTAGTGAAACTTTAAAAGAAATTAAAACAATTAATGCAGATGAAGCTTATCAAATGGTCCAAAAGAAAAATTGTAATCTAATTGATATAAGAGAAAGTAATGAACTAGAAAATACAGGAAGTGTTGAGGGAGCAAGCCATATCCCAAGAGGAATGCTTGAAGTATATTTAGATCCTAATAGCCCAATATTTCAAAATGGACAAATAGACCAAAATAAAGAATTTGTTTTATTTTGTGCAGGAGGTGTAAGATCAGCTTTAGCTGTTAAATCATTAAAAGATATGGGATATCAAAAAGTGTCACATGTTGATGGTGGGTTTGGCTCTATAGCTAGTAGCAAATTTAAAATAATTTAACTGGCACTAAATTCTTCTAAAGCGTATTCAAGTCTATCTTGTCCCCAAAAAATTTTATTATTAACTATAAAGGTCGGAGTACCAAAAACCTCTTTTTGAAAAGCATCAGTAGTTAATTTAATTAATTTATCCTTAACTGATTGTTCTTTTATAGATTGAAAAAATTCTTCACTATCAATATTTAAATCTCTTATTAATTTAGACATATTCTCAACATTTGATAAGTCATGATTATCTTTCCAATAAGCATCAAAAAAACAATTCAAGTAATCTTTTTGCTTATCCTTACTAACACTAATATATCCCCTCATTATATTTAACGAATTTATTGGAAAATTAGAATTCCATTTAAATTCAATGTTGTTTTTTTCAGACACTAAATTGCAATCATTTATATTATTTCTTAATTTATATTTATTAAATGCAGGAGAATCAATTCCAGCTAGCTTATGAAGACCACCTAAATAGACTGGTTTGTAATTAAATATGATATTTTTATGTTTAAGAATTTTTTTGTGTGCGATATATGCATATGGGCTAATTATATCAAAATAGAAATCTATATGATTACTCATATAAACTAATTCTTTTCGCGTAAAAAATTCTTATTATCCAGTATAAAAACAAACCTATTGGACCAATTAAATAAGTCACAATTAATGGAACAGCCATCAAAACTTTGTTTATAGAAAACTTTTCAGAGTCTTTAACAATCCAACCACCAATAAATAAGTTTATTGCTATAAAGTGAGTCCAAAATATCATTATATACAAATGATCTTCAAATAATCTAGATAACTCGTTTAGACCTAAGTAAAGAGAGAAATTTCCATCAAAATCGTAACCAATTAAATAAGACTTATATAAAATGAAGATATAAACAACACTTAATATAAAAAAGGGAAAAATTGATGTTACAAAAATTCTACTTAAATGTGATTGAGGAAACACTATCAAGATAAACCAAAAAGGTAGAACACCAAGGTTGATCCACATGTAAAGTGTCTCAATTGTGAAATAAGTATAAATTTGTTCAAACATTTAAATATATTATATTAAATCTAACAATGATTCCTATAAGAAATAGAAAAAAAACGCTTCAAGTAACTGTCGATGAGATGCGTAATTTTGCCTTTGCTTATGTTGAAAAGTATGCTCCTTCAAAACAACAACTCAAAACTTATTTATTAAAAAAATACACGAAACTATCAGCGTCTGATGTAAGAAAAAAAGATGTAAATAAATTGATTGATATTGTTTTGTCTGACTTAGAAAAAAACAGATTTATAAATGATCAATTTTATTCTGAAAGTAAAGCTAAAAGCATGATTCAAAGAGGAAACTCAATTAATAAGATTAGAAATTATCTAATTGGAAAAGGAATTAACGAAACATTTATTAAAGATACAGTCGATAAAATAAAAGAAGATAATTCGGATCAAGATTTTTTTTCTGCAATAAAATTATGTAAAAAGAAAAGAATTGGTCCAGCTAGAGCAGAGGATAATAGAACTTTATTTTATAAAAAAGATATATCTTTACTTGCAAGAAATGGTTTTGATTTTGAAACATCAAAAAAAGTAATGGATATAGAAAAAAATGAATATCTAAAAATAATAAATCTACTTTGACTTTTTATCTTTTTCTTCTTTTACAAGTAGATTTATTTTATTTCTTATGTAATTTTTTACAAAAACAAATACCAACAATCCAAAAATTGAAACTGAAACAATAATTATTAGTATTATTCTTAATCGTTCATCCATTATAAAATATTTTTATTTTTCAAAATTATACTTGGATTTTTTAAATCTTTTTTACCATACAAAATTTCATTTCCTTCAAAATCACTTACTGTTCCACCCGCATGTTCTAAAATTGCATGACCAGCTGCTATATCCCACTCATATGCCCTAGGTTCAGCAACATAACCATCATATTCACCAGCAGCAACGACACAGAATTTCAAAGAACTTTTCATTCTAGTATTTTCTTTTACCCCTAAATCATCATAAATTTTTTGAATTTCAGGTTTTATTTTAGTTGAGTATGAAATAAATTTTAAATTTTCTGATTTCTTGACAGGTAAATTGCTTAAGTTTGTTTTTTTATTGTTGCTAAGCTCAAAAGCATTACCTTTTTCATATGAGTAAAACATTCTTTTTTTTGCAGGAGCATTTATTAATCCTGCAACAGGTTTATTATTGATTATCAAACCAGCATTAATAGTAAATTCTTCTAAATTATTAATATAATCATAAGTTCCATCAATAGGATCAACAAGCCAGAAATCTTTTAAATTCAGGTTATCTTTATTTTCAGAAGTCTCCTCTGAAATGATAGGTAAATTAGGAGTAACTTCTGAAATTTTTTTTGATATAAATTTATTTACTTCCAAATCACCATTACTTACTGGTGTATTGTCTGATTTTATTTTTTTTACCAAACCCTTTTCTCTTAATTGAATGGCCAAATCTCCAGCCTCTAAAAAATTATCAATTAAATTTTCAACAATTTCTTTTAAGTTTAACTTCATTTTCCTAGTTTTTTTAATTCAATGTTTTTTGCATTAATTACTTTTTTTCCAGCGTTTTCAAAATTAACTGTCACTTTATCGTTAATTATAGATTGGACTTGCCCAATTCCCCATTCTTTTTTTTGGGGATTAGTGACTTTGTCACCTGGTTCATAATCTAAAATCATTTAATTTAACTTATATTGTAAATAAGTATAAATACCACCTTATGAATAAAGATTTAAATTCTATTGGTTTAGACAAAAAACCTTCAGATACTACTGTAGTTGTTGCAATGTCAGGTGGAGTAGACTCTTCCACTGTAGCAGGCATTATGAAAAAGGAAGGTTATAATGTAATTGGAATAACTTTAAAACTTTATGACGATGGCAAAGAAGTAGCCGCATCAAAACAATGTTGTTCAGGTCAAGATATAATGGACGCCAAACGTGTTGCAAATAAGTTAGGTATAGAGCATAAAATTTTATATTACCAAGACAAGTTCAAGCAAGGTGTTATAGATAATTTTGTTGAAAGTTATTTAAAAGGTGAAACTCCAATTCCATGCGTTCAGTGTAATCAAACTGTAAAATTTAAAGATTTGTTTGAGGTTTCAAAAGAACTCAAAGCTGATGCATTAGTTACGGGTCATTATGTAAAAAGTATTACAGAAAATAAAACTACAAACATGTATAGAGCTATAGATGAAAATAGAGACCAAAGTTATTTTTTGTTTAATACAACTAGAGAACAGTTAGATTATTTAAGATTTCCGTTGGGTGGAATGTTAAAAGATAAAACTAGAGAAATTGCAAAAAATTTAGATCTAAACGTAGCCGATAAACCTGATAGTCAGGACATATGTTTTGTTCCAAATGGTGATTACGCTTCAGTAATACAAAAGTTTAGACCAGACTCCTTTCAGAAAGGAAATATAAAAAATTTAGACGGTGATGTAATTGGTGTTCATGATGGAATTATTAATTTTACAATTGGACAAAGAAAAGGAATTAAAGTTTCAGACAAAGAAGCCCTTTATGTGTTAAAGATAAATTCGGATAAAAATGAAATAATAGTTGGACCTAAAGAAAAACTTGGAAAAAAAACAATTTCTTTAAAGGAAATAAATTTATTAACTAACAAAGAAGATTTAGATCAAAAGTTGTTTGTTAAAGTTAGATCTACCGGAAGTTTATTAGAGGCTAAAGTTGATCTTATAGATAACAATAATGCTGAAGTTAATTTAGCACTTCCCGAGGATGGTATTTCACCAGGTCAGGCATGTGTATTTTATCGTAAAGACCAGTTTGGTCACAAAGTGCTCGGTGGTGGATGGATTAAAGAATAGTAGAAAAATTATTTCTTTTTATTTTTTCTTTTAGCTCTTCTTTTTTTAGACCCTTGTTTTCTTCGGCCTCTATGTTTTTTTGGGTAACTCATTTAATCCTATTTTAATTATATTGACGTTTTTCCTGGGATATAGCATTGTCTTAGTAACATATCAAATTTTTTATGGGTAATTCTTTCAAAACATTTCTTAAACATACAGCCAAAGATTTTCACAATCAGTCAGTAAACCCTCCAGTGGTTAGAGCTTCTACAATTATCTTTAAGTCAATGAAAGATATTAGAAAAACTCAAGCTAAAGCAATTAAAAACCCAACAGGTGGACATTATGATTATGGTAGGCAAGGAACATCGACTACTTATATATTACAAAAAATTTTAACTAAGCTTGAAGAAAGCTATCATGTTTTCACCACACCAACAGGTTTTGGTGCAGTTTTTTTAGCTATATTCAGTGTCACTAGACCAGGTGACGAAATCATTGCTGCTGACCCTGTTTATAGTCCAACAAGATTATTAACTGAAAATTTTTTAAAAGAATTTAATATTAAAACGTCTTTTTATAACCCACATGATTTAAAAACTTTAGAAAAAAATATTACAAAAAAAACAAAGTTAATTTTTGTTGAGAATCCAGGTAGTAACTCTTTTGATTTTCAAGATATTGGAAAAATTCTATCAATTGCAAAAAAACATAAAGTTTTAACGGCGATAGATAACACTTGGGGAACCCCTTACTTCTTAAAACCCATCAAATTAGGCTTTGATATGTCAATTGTGTCTGCAACAAAATATTATTCAGGTCATTCGGATGTAATGGGTGGTTCATTAGCTGTTAATAAAAAAGTATTTCCAAAAGTTAAGGCTACTGAGAGAATTACAGGTTTAAGATTAGGACCTGATGATGCTTATTTAATTACAAGAGGTCTAAGGACTTTAGATGTTAGATTAGATAGACACAGAGAAAATGCCAAAAAAGTTGCTGAGTTTTTATCTAAATTCAAAAATATAAAACTGCTCTATCCTTATAAAAAAGACTCATACAATTTTAGAATGTGGAAAAAATATTATTCAGGAGCATCTGGGTTAATGGGTTTAAAAATAAAATGCAAAAATATTAATTCTGTAAGAAAATTTGTTAATTCATTAAAATTATTTGGGTACGGTTACAGTTGGGGAGGATTTGAAAGTCTAGCCTTACATCAAGAATACAGAGAAACGGGAAATAGAAAATTTTTAAATTTAGCAAAAGATGAGCATCTAGTTAGATTGCATATTGGTTTAGAAGATCCCAAAGATCTGATAGCTGATTTAAAAAAAGCTTTGAAATTTATTAAATGAGTTCAGAAAATTTTACTATAAGCAAGAAAGCACTAATTACATTAATTGCTGCATCTTTAGTAGTAATTATTTCTTTAGGAATAAGACAGACTTTTGGATTGTTCTATTTTGATTTTAATACTGACTTAGATATTTCTATTTCCCATTTTGGATTTGTTATGGGATTACAATTATTGCTCTGGGGAGTATTCAGCCCTTTGTTTGGTATAATTACTGATAAGTATGGAGGGGCAATTGCAATCTTTATTGGCTTTATTTTTTATTTAGTAGGTATTTTATTTTTTTATTCTGGTTTTAATACTGGAGGCTATTTCACTTTAACTATAGGAGTGATGATTGGAATTGGCTTAGGTTCTACTGCCATAGGTATCCCAGTATCAGTTGTAGCTAAACATTTTCCAGCATCTAATAGAACTATTGCAACAGGAATTGTTACATGTGCAGGATCTTTTGGATATTTTGTTTCGCCTTTACTTGTAAGATATTCTTTAGTTGAAACAGGTTGGGAAAATACACTTTTGTATTTTTGTCTTCTTTTAGGAGCTGGATTGGTAGTATCATTATTTGTTAGCACTCCAAAAATACCTGTAGGAGTTAATCAAGATAACAATCAAACAGCAAGAGAAGCATTACAAGAGGCTTTTGCAAACAAAAGTTTTATTTATTTAACATTGGGTTTTTTTGTTTGTGGTTGGCATATTGCTTTAGTAGCAACACATATTCCTACTTATATGGCAGACAAAGGCTTACCTGACTGGACACCTGCAATGGTTCTAGCTTTGATTGGTGTATTTAATATGGCCGGTACTATTACAAGCGGTTATTTAGCAACAAGATATAGTAAGAAAAAAATATTAAGTGCAATATATCTTTTAAGAGGTGTTTCAATTATCTATTTTATTTTCTTACCACCAAGCATATTTAATTCTGTAGTTTTTGGAGTTACTTTTGGTTTTTTGTGGCTATCCACAGTTCCTCCAACAAATGGAATTGTTGCACATATATTTGGTACAAAATACGTTGGACTTTTATATGGAATAGTTTTTGTAAGCCATCAAATTGGTTCTTTCCTAGGAGCATATCTAGGTGGTGTATTTTATGAATTAAATGGAAATTTTGATTATGCATGGTACGGATCTATCGCATTATCATTATTTGCAGGTCTGATACATTTACCTATAGTAGAGAAAGCAATTGAAAGAACTCAGCCAGCATAAATTTAAATTTAACCCTTATCTAGAGGATCTGTATCAATCAGATAAACCTTTAATTATTTATAAAGTAGATGATGGCTATAATATTTATACTGATTTTTCCAAAAAAATTGTTTTAACAAAAAAAAATATACATAAA
>CACMYF010000015.1 GCA_902617805.1 uncultured Pelagibacteraceae bacterium | reverse complement strand
ATAAGAGAAGTTGATGCAGTTATTCATATGATTAGATGCTTTGACTCAGACGATATTCAAAATGTTAATCCAGACGTTGACCCTATAAGAGATCTTGAGATCATTGAAACTGAGATGATGCTAGCTGACCTAGAATCTATTCAAAAAAGACTTGAAAAAAATAATAAAAAAAACGTGGACGAAGACCAGCTTAAGATTTTAGAGATTGCATTAGACTGCATTAATAATGATAAAGATATATCAATATTAAATTCTCAATTTGATACAAAACAAGTTAATCAAAGTGGTCTTTTATCAATAAAACCAAAGATCTTTGTTTGTAATGTAGATGATCAAAGCGTACAGGCTGGAAACAAATATACTAAAAACTTTATCGAAAAATTTGGAAAAGATAACACTCTGATTGTTTCTGCAGACATAGAAAACCAAATAAATGAATTAGCAGAAGATGAAAAAAAAAATTATATGGATATGATTGGTTTAAAAGATACAGGTTTAAGTAAGTTAATTCAAAAGGGCTATAAAATATTAGAACTTGATACATATTTTACTTCTGGACCTGAAGAAACAAGGGCGTGGACAATACAAAAAAATTGTACTGCTCCTAAAGCTGCAGGAGAAATTCATACAGATTTTGAAAAAGGTTTCATTAGAGCTGAAACTATATCTTATGAGGATTTTGTAGCCAATGATGGATGGGTAAATTCTAAGGCTAACGGAAAAATGAGATTAGAGGGTAAAGACTATATTGTTAAAGATGGAGATGTATTAAACTTCAGATTCAACACGTGACCAGATTCTTTTCATACTAAAATAAACTAAAACAGTTAAAATAATTAAATATACAATCGCTTTAAAGCCCATCTGATGTCGAGATTCTAAATGAGGTTCAGCTGACCACATTAAGAAAGTCGTTACATCTTTTGACATCTGTTCTACTGTTGCATTTGTTCCATCACCGTACTCTACTAATCCATCTGATAATGGAGCTGCCATTCTAATTTTATTACCATACATATATTTGTTGTAGTAAACTCCGTCATCTAAAGATACGTTGCTAGGAGCTTCTTCATATCCTTGTAATAAGGAATAGATATAGTCAACTCCACCTCCTCTAGCTTTAACTAAAACAGACATGTCTGGAGGGTATGCACCACCATTTGCCGCTTGGGCAGCTTTTACATTGTCATATGGCATTACAAATTTATCGGATAATTTACCTGGTCTTGTAAACATTTCACCATCTGAATTTGGACCATCAGTTACTTCAAATGAAGCTGCTATGGCTTTAGCTTGAGCTTCTGAGAATTCTGGCCCTCCTGGCTCTGCTAAATTTCTATAACTTAAATACTTCATCGAATGACATGAGGCACATACTTCAGTATAAACTTGATAACCTCTTTGAAGAGAAGCTCTGTCAAATTTTCCAAATAGACCCTTAAAACTCCAGTCAGTTTTTAGATATTCTACTTTTTCAGCAGCAAAAGAGTATGAATTTGAATTAACAATTAAGATTATTATAGAAAATAATTTAAATAAATTTTTCACCTTATTCTATTTTACTTTCTTTTTGCCTCGCAGTTGCTAAATTTGGTGAGCCGCCAAGAACTGGTTCGGTTATACTCAAGGGTACCGGTAAAGTTTTTTCTTTAAATCCTAAAACAGGAAGAATAACTAAAAAATGTATAAAGTAATATGCCGTAGCAACTCTTGCAATTAACAAATAAAGTCCTTCAGCTGGCATCGCACCGACATAACCAAGTATCAAAACATCAGCAACTAGTATCCAGTAAAATTGTTTATATAAAGGTCTGAATACTGCGGATCTTATTTTTGACGTATCTAACCAAGGTAAAACCGCTAAGATTAATATTGCAGATAACATGGCCACAACTCCTAGCAATTTATCAGGAACTGATCTTAAAATTGCATAAAAAGGTAAGAGATACCATTCAGGAACAATGTGTGCAGGTGTTACCATTGGGTTTGCCTCGATATAATTATCTGCATGACCTAAAATATTTGGTGCATAGAACACAAAGAAAGCAAACACAATCATGAACATTAATAAAGCAAAACCATCTTTAATTACTATGTAGGGATGGAAAGGTACAGTGTCTTTAGAAGGTTTTTTTATATCTATTCCAACTGGATTATTATTTCCAGGAACATGTAAAGCCCATATATGTAAAACAACTAATCCTAAAATTAAAAATGGAATTAAATAATGCAAAGTAAAAAATCTAGTTAACGTAGGGTTGTCGACTGAATAACCTCCCCACAACCAAGTGACAATACCCTCTCCAACTAATGGAATGGCACTAAATAAATTTGTGATTACAGTTGCTCCCCAGAAGCTCATTTGTCCCCAAGGCAATACATAGCCCATAAATGCAGCCGCCATCATTAGCAAGTAAATAATTATTCCAATAATCCAAATTATTTCTCTAGGTGCTTTGTAAGAACCATAAAATAATGACCTGAAGATATGAATGTAGACTGCTAAGAAAAACATAGATGCGCCATTTGCATGAATGTATCTAATTAACCAACCATAGTTTACATCACGCATGATGTGCTCAACACTTTCAAAAGCCATATCTGCGTGAGCAATGTAATGCATTGCAAGAGTTAATCCGGTAACAATTTGAGTGATTAAGCAAAAAGTTAAAATTCCACCAAATGTCCACCAATAATTTAAATTTTTAGGAGTCGGATAATCTGTTAAATGATTTGCAAGAGTTAATAGTGGCAATCGATCATTAAACCATTGTCCTGCCTTAGATTTTGGTCTGTAATCATGGTCACTCATTTTTCTTTATCCAATTTTAATTGTATTTGCATCAACGAATTCATATTTAGGCACTTCCATATTCCAAGGTGCTGGTCCTTTTCTAATTCTTCCAGATGTATCATAATGAGATCCATGACATGGACAGAACCAGCCATTATAATCACCTTTATCATTTAAAGGTACACATCCAAGGTGTGTGCATACACCTAACATAACAAGCCACTCAGGGTTTTTTGCTCTATCTTCATCTTTTTCTGGATGAATTAAATCTTCCATCTTAACTTTTCTTGCCTCATCAATTTCTTCTTGAGTTCTTCTTCTTATAAATACTGGTTTACCTCTCCATAAAACAGTCAATGTATTTCCAGGTGTTAATGAACTTACATCAACCTCTGTACTAGCTAATGCTTTAACAGAAGCGTCTGGATTCATTTGATCTATCATTGGCCACACTACTGCAGCGGCACCAACAGCTCCTACAGCTGTGGTAGCTGTAAATAAAAAATCTCTTCTTTTTGTTTTTTTTTCAGACACTTTTAGTAGCTTTTATTATTATCTCTTTTTGATTTAAAATAGTTAATATACGAATTCATATAATATAAAATAATTATTTTACTACTGAAAGAATGACACAGAATTCAACAATTTTAGGACCCAAAATAGCTTTGTATGAGCCTGATATACCTCAGAATACAGCTGCAATCATAAGAACCTGTGCTTGTTTGGGTGCTAAAGTAGAAATAATTGAACCATGTGGCTTTCTATTATCAGACAAACGTTTTAAAAGAGTGGTTATGGACTATATAGACTATAGTCAAATAGAGTTTTATCAAAGTTCTGAAAAATTTTTTGAGGCAAAGAAAAAACAGAGAATCATATTGATGACAACTAAGGGTTCAATAAATTATACTAAATTTAAATTTAAGCCTGATGATACTATTTTGTTTGGAAGAGAAAGTGCTGGGGTACCCGAAAAGGTTCATAAAATTATTAAAAATCGTTTAAAAATACCAATGAATAATCAAGTAAGATCTCTTAATATTGCATCTTCTGTTGCCATTGTTTTGGCAGAAAGTTTACGTCAAATTGAATTAATATAAAATGGATATTTCAATTAAAAAAGACTTAGCGAGTAATTGGTTTAAGCTATTACAAAATGCAATATGTGACGACATTTTAAAAATTGAAAAAAACAAAGTAAATTTTCAATCAACTTCTTGGAATAGAAGCAGTAAAAAAGATGAAGGTGGTGGTGAATATAGAATTCTTGAAAATGGAAAAATTTTTGAAAAAGTAGGAGTAAATTTTTCAAAAGTTTGTGGAAAATTTCCTAAACAATTTCAAAAGAGTATACCTGGCGCAAGTAAAGATCCTAGATTTTGGGCATCAGGAATATCAATAGTTATGCACATGCAAAATCCCCATATTCCTGCAATGCATTTTAATACGAGATTTATTTGTACAACAAAAAATTGGTTTGGTGGAGGTATGGATGTAACCCCAGCAATAAAAGATGAAAAAGAGAAGAAAAACTTTCATAAAATATTAAAGGCAATGTGCGATAGACATAATAAAAATTATTATAAAAAGTATAAAAAATGGTGTGATGAATATTTTTATCTACCTCACAGAAAAGAAGCAAGAGGCATAGGTGGAATCTTTTTTGACTATAAAAATGATAATTTTGAAAATGACTTTAAATTTGTCAGAGATGTTGGTGTTACATTTCAAATGTTATTTAATGAAATAATTAAAAAAAAATTTAAAAGAAAATGGACTTTAAAAGATAAAGAGTTTCAGTATATTAAAAGAGGTCGATACGCAGAATTTAATTTGCTCTATGATAGAGGAACAAAATTTGGGCTACAAACTGGTGGTAATGTTGAAGGAATTTTGATGTCATTACCTCCGATTGCAAAATGGAAATAAAAAATGGATAAAGAACCAATAACATTAAACGGATTAAATAAACTAAAAGAAGAATTAGTTTTTTTAAAAGAAAAAAAAAGACCTGAGATAGTAGCTGCAATTGCTGAAGCGAGATCCCATGGAGACCTTAAAGAAAATGCTGAATATCATGCAGCTAAAGAAGAACAATCTCATAATGAGGGTAGAATTACAGAAATTAACGATATTATTGCAAGAGCAAATGTTATTGACGTTACAAAACTAAACAATGAAGGAAAAGTAATTTTTGGATCTACAGTTTATTTAGAAGATTTAGATACTGGTGAAAAAATTAATTATAAAATTGTTGGAAGAGATGAGGCAGATTTAAAACAAAAACTAATTTTCTTTCAATCACCAATTGGCAAAGGTTTGATTGGAAAAAATAAAAGTGATTTAGTTGAAATAAATACACCCTCTGGTGTAAAAAATTTTGAAATTAAAGACGTTAAATATATTTAACTTTTAGCTATTTGTTGTACCTGCTTATCCGAAATTTGAAATCCATTTTGAACCCAAGTTTCTTCTATCCTTTTTAATTTATTGCCTAAAGTTTTACCCTCAGGAATTTGAAATTTGGACATTAATAGATCAGCCCCTATTGGCAAAGTTGGAATTACTTTCTCTTTATAATTATCTAATAGTTTGATTAGTTTCTTCTCTACTTTGTTTGAGATAAATATTTTAAAATTAATTATATCTATTACAGCCTGTCTCCCATTAAAATAAAAAAATTTATTCAAGTTTTTCTCTGTAAAGTTATTTAAAGTTACTTTTTCTCTATAAAAAAGATCTATTAATTTTAATCTTTTCTTATCTTTGTTAGATATTTTAAATTTATAAAGAAAATAATCAGCATTATCAGTCCCATCAATCACTAAAAGCGCAATTAAAAATATAAAGTCAATTTTTAGAAAATTCTCTGCAGCATAAGAATTTTGTTTTTTAAAATTTTTAATATTCTTTAATTGAGGGAAAATTATTTCTACGAGTTCTAAACTTTCTTTATCTTTAAAGAGTTTTAAAAATCCATTTGAACTAGTTATTTTTTTTAGTTCATCGATTAATCTTTCAGATGATATATTTGAAATTCCATCAATATTTTTTTTTATATTTTTTATTATTTCTGGCTGGTGCTTATGATTTGAGTAATTTAAATAAAATCTTAAATATCTTAAAATACGCAAATAATCCTCTTGAATTCTTTTTTCTGCATTGCCAATGAAATTAATATAACCTTCCTCCAAATCTTTTTTACCGTTAAATGGATCAAATAAATTACCATCACCATCTGCATAAATTGAATTCATAGTAAAATCCCTTCTAGAGGCATCTTCCTTCCAATCTAAAGAGAATTCTACTTCAGCATGCCTTCCATCAGTTGAGACGTCTTTCCTTAAAGAAGTAATTTCATATTTATATTCGTCAATTATTGCGGTTATTGTTCCGTGTTCAATTCCTGTTTCGTAATAACTTATTTGTTTTTTTTTAAGAGCCTCACAAACCTCCAGGGGAGTTAAATTTGTTGCTAGGTCAATATCATCAACATTTTCTTTTTTTATCACTTTTCTCACACACCCGCCCACATATCTGATTTCACTTTTCTCTGAAAAATTATTAATTGCTTCAAAAATTTTATTTACTGGTGTTGTTAAAGTAATTTGTTTTAAATTTTGACTGATATAATCAAGATTTTTTGATCGGGAAAAAAATTTATCTAAAAAATTTTTCATAAATGGCTGGGGCGCTAGGATTCGAACCTAGGATGCAGGTACCAAAAACCCGTGCCTTACCGCTTGGCTACGCCCCAATACTAGCTTCCTATAACATAAAAATATAAAATTCATATAGTTTTTGCTGTAACACACCAATAATTTTTATATTTTCTTTTAAATTTAGCTTTTGCCAATTTACAACTCTTTAATGAATTATAATAGGCAACAATTGTTGATCCTGAACCAGTCATTCTTACAAATAATGGATTATTTGTACTTTCTAAGAACAACTTTATTTTTTTAAGTTTTGGATATTTTTTGAGTGCTATTGTTTCAAGGGCATTATGTTGATCAATCAAATATTTTACTTCAAACATATTTTTTTTAGGTTTGTTATATTTTGATTTTGTATACTTTCTAACAGCTGAGTATATTTTTTTAGTTGAGCACCCAAAATCAGGCTTTACTAAAGTAGAGTAATATTTTGGAGTATTATAAATCTTTTTTATTCTACCACTTGATGACAACACACAGCTGGATGAAATGGTTCCCAGAATAACATCAGAACCAACCCAGTCACAGATACTTCGAGTTTTTTGATGATTAGGATTAATAATTTTTTTTTTAACCAGATAATTAAACACACTAGCTGCGTTCATCGATCCCCCACCCAACCCAGCTTCTTGAGGGATTAATTTTTTAATTTTAACTTTGAATTTTTTATTTTTTAATAAATTTTCTTTATCTAGTATCTGAAATAATCTTTGAACAGTATTTTTTTTTCCAATATTTTTAGAAAACTTTCCATAAAAAGAAATGTGGTGTTTTTTTCCATTATGTTGATTTATCGAAATAACATCGTGTAAATCTATGAAACCAATTATACTTTCAATTTTATGTAAAACCTTTTTTTTTCCAGTGATATTTAGTGCTAAATTTAACTTTGCATTAGATTTAATTTTATTAATTTTCATTTAGGAATTTTTAAGACCCTCAATTACTTTAATATTAATTTTTTCTCTCATATCGTCTTCGGTGTCATCAAAAGTTAATACGTTGTTCCAAAAATATCTTGCTTGAATTTTTCGATTTAATTTCCATAAAATATCTCCATAGTGATCATTCACGATTGGGTCATCTGGCATTAATTCTACAGCTCTTTTTAAATACTTTTCTGCTTCTACATAGTCCTCTATTAAAAAATAAGCCCATCCAATTGAATCAATAATATATGGATCATTGCTTTTTAAATCATATGCTGTTTTCAACATATCCATTGCTTCATTAATTTTATAATCACGCTCTAACCAAGAGTAAGCAAGGTAATTTAAAATATATGCATCACTAGGATCAATTTTAAGCGCATGCAGTAAATCTTCATCTGACTTTTCATAATTGCCCATTCTTTCATAACTACCACCTCTACGATACAATACATCTGATTTGATAAGTGAATTGTCATCCAGTGTTAAAATAATTTCCGTATAACGATCTATTGCCTTTTCATAATTTTTAGAATTCTTATAAAAATTGGCTAAATCAAAAATCATTTTTATATTTGGATTTTCAATTTTATTAAACTTTGAATCTATGTATTTAATTCCATTTTCATAATCCTGCTCTTGAATTATTATTTGAGCTTCTTTTTTTAATCTAAACCAATAATAAAATTCATCTTCTTTTTTAAAGTTTTTTAAGATCCTTTGTACTTTATCAAATTCGTCATTAAGATAAAAATTTTCTGCAACCAATGACAAATTAAATTCAAACTTGGGATTTAAATAGTTTGACAAATTTAAGTAAAAATTTGATTTCTCAAAATTATCCTGAGAAGAATAAAGATTAGAGATTAAAAATAAAAACTCACTTACAAGATCATTATGATCTTTGCATGAAAAAATTTTTCCAAAATCATCGAATTTTTCTTTGTCTACCCAACTTTTACTTTGTGAAAGTAAAAGTGTTGAATTTATATAATCAAATTGTTCAACAACTAATCTTGCTTCATTTAATTTATTTTTATCAATCAAATGATTAAGATAAAAAAAAATGTATCTTGAATAGTCACTTTGCTGATTATTAATTAAATTAAGAAAATATGACGAAGTTCTTTTATCTTCAATATAACATCTTTGGAATGTCTCAGCTATAAGAGACAGGTTTCCAAAATTTTTTTTGTTATCTAATATTTTTTTATTTTTAAATGTATAAATGTATTGTTTAAGTGTTTCAAATATAACTAGGTTTATCCTATCTTCATCTTGAAATTTTAAACTTTGTGTTAAATATTTGTCAGCCTTTTTAAAGTTATTTTTTTTTAAACTGTCAATTATTAAAATTATATACGCATCATAAAAATCTGAATTAGATTTGTTTGCATTGTTATTTAATACATTAATTGCTTGAGGTACTTTGTTGTCCAAAACTAAAGAGTTAACATATCTTTTTAAATAACTATCATGTTTGTTAATTAATACTTTGGTTAAGTTAAAAAATTTTAAAGCTTCAGAATTATCTCGATTTTCAAATGCAACAATTCCAGAAAAATAATTTGATAAATCTCTTGAGTTGAAATCATTAAAAGTAGTACTTTTAGAATACAAGGGTGTCTGATAAGATAAGAATATTAATAGTACTAATTTTAGAAATTTTAGGAACATGTAACCATACTATGACTAAAAAAGTGATAAATCAAAATACCAAATTAAACCAAGAACTAATTAATACTATTGAGCCAAAATTTATATTCGCTGATAAGCCAATAAATAGATTTAATATTTTAGAAACTAACAATGGCACCCTGCTAATTAATAAAGAAGAATTACTAAAAAATTTAAAAGTTCAAATAAATTCAATTGAAAATTGTAAATTGAAAGAAAATTCAAAGAAAATTATTTTAGGTGAGGGAAATATAAATAGCCCTTTAATGTTAATTGGAGAGTCTCCTGGGGCTGAAGAAGAAAAATTGGGTGTCCCATTTAGAGGTGAAGTTGGCGAACTTCTTAACAAAATGCTTATAGCAATTAATATTAAGAGACAAAATATTTACACTAGTTATGCAATCAATTTTAGACCACCTGATGACAGAAAACCAACCTCAACTGAAATTAAAAGATACTCAGTATTTTTGAAGGAGCATATATCAATTATAAACCCAAAGATTATTGTTTTGATGGGTAGTTCGGCAATGGAGGCTTTAACAGGAATAAGTGAAAAAATAACTAATGAAAGAGGACATTGGAAGGAAGTGATTTTAAAAAACAAAACATTCCCTTTAATGATAACTTTTAATCCATCTTATTTAATCCGTTTTCCAGAAAATAAAAAACACTCATGGGAAGATTTAAAGAAAATTAGAGACAAAATCAAAGATCTGAAGTTAAAAATTTGATGAAAATAATTGCTGGGGTTGATGAGGTTGGTAGAGGAAGTTTAATTGGGCCTGTTTATGCTTCAGCAGTAATTTTAAAAAAATCAATTAATTCAAAGTTATTAAAAGATTCAAAATCATTAAGTAAAAAAAAGAGAGAGTATCTATGTACATATATAAAAAAAAATTCTACTTGGTCTATAGGCAAAGCTTCTGTCAAAGAAATAGAAAAGCTGAATATACTTCAAGCAAGTTTGCTGGCTATGAAGAGAGCTATAAAAAAACTTAAGAAAAAACCAACACACGTTCTGATAGATGGAAACAAAACTCCAGAATTAGAAAATTATAATTTAAGATCAGTTATTAAAGGAGATAAAAAAATCCCCTCTATTTCGGCAGCTTCTATAATTGCGAAAGTATCAAGGGATAAATTTATAACCACCTTGTCAAAAAAAAATAAAGGTTATGACTGGGATAAAAACTTTGGGTACGGAACAAAACAGCACTTAAAAGCTTTGAAAAAATTAGGTATTACTAAACATCATAGAAAAACTTTTTCACCAATATCTAAAATAAATTAACACTACATCTAGTTACCTTCTAATTTAGAAACACTAATCGAGTCCAAATTTTTCAATCTCAGGTTGACCGTAGAATCCATTTGGAGTCTAATTAATTTTTACAAATGAAAACTGATTTCAAAAATAAAATAATTAATGGAGATAGTCTTGAGGAATTAAAAAAAATTCCACGTGAAACTTTTGATTTAATTTTTGCTGACCCTCCTTACAACTTACAATTAAAAAGTGAATTAACAAGACCGGATAGATCAAAGGTTAGTGCGGTAAATGATAAGTGGGATCAATTTGAAAATTTTAAAAAATATGATGATTTTACTTATGAATGGCTTAGTGAATGTAAAAGAATTTTAAAAAAAGATGGAGCTATTTGGGTTATAGGAAGCTACCATAATATTTTTAGAGTTGGCACGGCAATACAAAATTTAGGTTTCTGGATTTTAAATGATGTTATTTGGAATAAAAATAATCCAATGCCAAACTTTAGAGGGACACGTTTTACTAATGCTCATGAAACTTTAATATGGGCTTCTAAAAGTGAGAAATCAAAATACAAATTTAATTATCAATCTTTAAAATGTTTAAATGATGATCTTCAAATGAGATCTAATTGGAATCTTCCAATATGCAATGGTTCTGAAAGACTTAAAAAGGATGGAAAAAAAATTCACTCAACACAAAAACCAGAAGCGCTATTGCATAGAATTTTACTAGCTACATCTAATAAAAATGACCTCATACTTGATCCTTTTTTAGGATCAGGAACAACAGCTACAGTAGCAAAAAAACTAGGAAGAAATTATTTTGGAATAGAAAAAGAAAAAAATTATTTTAAAGCTGCTGAGCAACGCATAAAAGAAACAAAACCTATTGAAGATGATTTATTAGATACGCTAAAAAATAATAGATCAAAACCAAGAATTCCTTTTGGTTCATTAGTCGAGCTTGGAATAATTAAACCTGGAACTAATATTTTTGATAATAAGAAAAAAATAACAGCCAGAATTATGGCTGATGGTAGTATAAAACATAATCAAGCAGAGGGTTCTATACACAAAGTTGCGGCCACTATTTTAGGAGCTGAAAGTTGTAACGGATGGACTTTTTGGCACTGTGATATAAATGGACGAACTTATCCTATTGATTATCTAAGACAAAGATTAATTTCTAAAAATTAACTTTTATAAATTTTACCCAAATAACTTTCTAAAAATTTTTTATTTTTAGTTAAAAGTTTTAAAAAAATATTTCTAAATATGATCATAATTGGATTTGATAAATGGAAGGCAAATTGATTGAAATTAGATCTACTGTTAATCATTTTTACTCTCTTTAATCTGATATCATAAAAATTATTATTATTTATTAAACATTCATATAATTCATTAGCACCCTCAATTGATTGGGAAGCTCCCTGCGCAAATGAAGGTGAAAAAGCAAAAAATGCATCTCCTACAAGGAATATATTTTTTGGAGGATTATATAAGTTTTTACTTACAAATATTGGAAATAATTTAATATTTTTAAGACTTTCCAAAAAACTTTGAGAAACTTTTTGAGATAATTTAAATTTAATATTTTTTATAAAAGAACTCTCGGTAAAAAGATTATAGTTCTCTTGCTCATTTGAATTTAATTTATGTTTTAAAATGCCAATAAAATTTAATTTTTTATCATTATTAATTGGATAAACAACATAATGAAAATTTGGTCCTAAAAACAAAGAAATATTTTCTTCATTTATATTTTGAAAATTTTCTCTAGATATAGTGCCCCTAATAGCAATCGTATCATTGTAAATTGGTTTTGATTTAATAGTTGAAATTAATAGCTTCCCTTTAGAGAACACACCGTCTGAAATAATTAAGTAATCACAAGTTATCTTATTTTTATCAAATATTAATTTTATTGAATCTTTATCGTAATCAATCTGTTCAATACTGTGGTTGTATTTAATTATATCTTCGTTTATTTGTTTTTTTAAAAATTGAAGCAATTTTGATCTTTTCAATGTTGTGTATTTACAATCTTCAGAATTGAATTTTGAAATATCTAAGTCACAAATTTTTTTTGAATTTTTAATCTCATAAAAATCAATTTTTTTTGGATTAAATTTTTCTTCTTTAGTGAGAGAAGCGAAGCCTATTTGATTTAAAAGCTTTACGCTATTTACCGACAACTGAATTCCATAACCCTCCTCCATTTCTATTGAATTCCTTTTTTCATAAATCGTAACCTGATAGTCCTTGTGATCTTTGAATAAATTGGCAATATACAAACCAGAAATTCCAGCACCAATTATTGCTATTTTTTTCATTTATGACTTTCTAAAAATTTTACAATTTTTTTTGTAAATGTTGGCAGTGTATAATTTTGAAGCTTTGTTGGATCAATCCAATAATTATTTTTATTTAAATTATATTTATTTTTAAATTCGATTTTAATATTCATGCTCATATTAGACATTTTAAAATTCAAATCTTTATCAAAATTTTTAGGATTATTTACTTCCTCCATCGGGAAGATATTAAAATTTTTTAAAAAATTAAATTTATTATTTTTGATTAATAAATAATGATTATTTTTTTTATAAACATTTAGCTTATAAAAAGTTTCCTTACCTTTTTTTCTAAATTTCACTAAATCAAAATTTTTATTTTTAAATGATTTGCATTTTTTTACTAATGGACAGTTCTTACAAATAGGACTAACAGGTTTACAAATTAATGCTCCCAATTCCATTAAAGCTTGAGCATAATCACTAGACCTTTTGATAGATGTTCCAAAAATTTTTTTCTTCTCGTGTAAATTTTCTTTTTTTATTTGATCTTGTTTTTTTAAAAATAAGTATCTCTTTAGTACTCTTTCAATATTACCATCTAGAGGAATTATTGGTTTATTGAATGCAATTGCAGAAATTGCACTTGCTGTATAATCTCCAATACCTGGAAGAGACTTTAAATCTATAACATTTCTAGGTATTTTTTTATTAAAATTTTTAACAACTATTTGTGCTGTTTTTTTTAAATTTCTTACTCTTGAATAGTATCCAAGACCCTCCCAAAGTTTAATTAATTTTCTATCATCATATTTAGATAATTTTTCAATTGTAGGAATATTTTTTATAAATCTGTTAAAGTAAGGTATTACCGTTGCAACCTGGGTTTGCTGCAACATAAATTCACTTACTAAAGTGTAATATTGCTTTTTTGTTTGAGAAACATTCTTTCTCCAAGGTAAAGATCTTTTATTTAAATCATACCAATTAAGAATATTATTTGTTATTATTTGATCTTTCATATGCAATCTAAAAATAATACTAAGCAGAGAAACGCTAGCATTCAAGGATTAAGATCTTTCAAAGACACTTTGCCAAAAAATGTCAAAAAAATAATTAATAAAAAAGGTCATGTATATTCAGAAACACTGAGTAATTGGAAATATTTAGTTGGAAGTGAATTATTTAAAATTTGCTATCCAAAAACATTTAAAAACTCAAATAAATTTGGTGTTAGCACTTTAGTGGTTATGGTTAAGCGAGGACATGAAGTTGACGTAGAATATTCGAAGAAAGATATTTTAAATAAAATGAATAACTTTTTTGGCTATTCCGTTGTTGAAAAGCTTAAATTTATAAGTTTTGATGATGAGCATGAAATGACAGGCTCGAGTGACACAAAAGTTAAAAATGTGGCAATTAGTAAATATCAAGATAAAATTAAAGATGTTAAAAACGAAAAAATTAAAAAATCATTAACAGAGTTAACCAAGGTTTTTAGAGAGAAATGAAAAAAATTATATTCTTATTATTAATACTTTTTACTACAGTGTTAAATGTACAAGCTGAAGAAATTAAAAGGATAACAGTTGGTAACGAAGATGCGAAAATAACTATTATAGCATTTGAGTCTTTAACATGCAGTCACTGTGCTAATTTTCATAAAAATGTCTATCCTCAATTAAAGGAAGAATTTCTAGATAAAGGAATTGCTAAAATTGAATTTAGACATTTTCCATTAGACATAGCCGCTTTTAATGCATCGAAAGTTTCTCAGTGTAAAAATGATGGAAATTCAGATATCCTTGAAAGTTTATATGCTAATCAACAAAAATGGGTGAAAGGAAGTTCAATAGAGGAGGCAAATAAAAATCTAAAAAAATTTTTAAAAAGTGAGGGATTTAGTATTGATTTTGATAATTGTATAAATAATAAAGAAATTGAAGATTTTGTATTAAACGATCGAATCGATGGAGCAAAGAACTTCAAAGTGAACGCAACTCCTACGATTATTATTAACGACGAAAAATTCGAAAAAACTCTAAATTATAAAAATTTAAAAAAAGCGCTAGAAAAACTGATATAAGTTAGTGCATGGAGTTTAAAAAAATCCAATTAAACGGATTTAAATCTTTTGCTGAAAAAACCAACTTCTTAATTGAGGATGGTCTTACAGGTATAGTGGGTCCTAACGGCTGTGGTAAATCTAACATTGTAGAATCTTTAAGATGGGTAATGGGAGAGACCTCTGCAAAGAGTATGCGTGGATCTGGTATGGAAGATGTAATTTTTTCAGGAACATCTAACAAAGCATCAAAAAATATTGCAGAAGTTTCTATTGAAGTTGAAAACAAAGATAAAGAAGGTCCTATTCAATATCGTGAAACAGAACAAATACAAGTTAGAAGAAAAATAGAAAAAGATAAAGGATCTAAATTTTACATAAATGATAAAGAGGTAAGAGCAAGAGATGCGCAAATGTTTTTTGCAGATCTTTCGACTGGTGCACACTCTCCATCTATGATTAGCCAAGGAAGAATAGGTGCATTAGTAACTGCGAAACCAACAGATAGAAGGGCTATTTTAGAAGAAGCTGCAGGAATATCTGGTTTACACGTTAGAAGACATGAGGCTGAATTAAGATTAGGTTCGGCTGAGAATAATTTAAAAAGAGCGGATGAACTAAGAAGACAGCAAGAAAAACAACTAGCAAATCTTCAAAAACAAGCTGAAGAGGCAACAAAATATAAACTAATTTCAGATCAAATTAAAAAAATTGAAGCAGGTTTATATTATTTAAAATTATTAGAAATTGACAAAGAAATTAGAATAGAAAATGAAATTAATACTGAGGCAGAAGGAGAAGTAGAAGGATTTAATAACAAAATATCTGAATTAGAAAATTCAATTAAAACTTTTACAGATAAAGTAAATCCATTGAGAGAGAAAAATATTGAAAATTTATCAAGGATACAAAGGCTTAATTTAGAACTTCAAAGTTTAGATGAGGAAAATACAAGAATTCAAGATGAGATAGAAAGCATTAAAAAATCAATTCAAACACTTGATGATGATATCACTAGAGAAAAAGGGATTATTATAGACGCTAACTCAAATGAAAAAAGATTGAAAGAAGAAAAAACTGAATTAATTGAGACAGACTCGAAGTATTTTGAAACAGAAAAATTATCTAATGAAGAGTTAGAAAGTGCAAAAAATAAACTTAAAGAAGAACAAAAAGCTGTTGATGAAGTTGTAAACATTTTAGCAGAAGAAACTATAAATATAAGTGTTGGTCCAATAAGAAATGTAAAAAACACTATATCAAGGGTAAAAGAATTAATAGATAGTAATGAAATAAATCAAGCAGTAACACTTCTAGATAGATGTAATATGGAGCTAGATAGTTTTTTAAATGATTTAAAAAATGAGAGATCTAGAAGTGAATTATTAGGAGTAAGTGAAAAATCAGAAAATATAAAATTACTCCAAGAAAAATATGCCGATGCATATAGTAAAAATCAATCAATTAAAAATGAG
>CACMYF010000014.1 GCA_902617805.1 uncultured Pelagibacteraceae bacterium | reverse complement strand
ATGGACTGCTTTAACAGAGCAAGGACCAAGTGACGGAACTTTACAATTAATACCTATTGCTAAAGGAATTGCTTATGTTTTAACTAGAGCATTACTAGATGATGTTGAAGAAAATGAATTGTGCGGATCAAAACTTGGTAGAGCTTTATCAGTAAATAAAGATTATCATTCATTACTGTTAAAAGGTTTAGTTTCAATTCCAAAAATGAAACCAGGTGACACTGTTTGGTGGCATCCAGATGTTGTTCATGCCGTTGAAGACAAGCATTCAGGAAAAAATTATTCAAATGTTGTTTACGTTGGTGCAACACCTTATTGTAAAAAAAATCTAGATTATACGGTAAAACAATCAAAAAAATTTTTAGAAGGAAAGAGTCCACCAGATTTTGCGTCTGAAGATTATGAAATTAAATATAAAGATAGAGTTAAATTAAAAGATTTAAGTTCTTTAGCTAAGAAACAATTAGCTTTAGAGGAATGGAATTAATTATTCAAAAGATCCTGAAGTTTATTTTCTTTTTCTAAGGCTCTAACTTCGTCATAACCACCAATATGTTGGTCGTCAAAAAAAAATTTGTGGAATAGTTCTTTTACCATTAGCTTTTTTGATCATTTCATCCATTGCTCCATCAACTTTTGAAATATCAATTTCATTATAAGGCGCATTATTTCTAGCTAATAATCTTTTTGCAGCCTCACAATAATTACATAGTGGACCTGTATACATGGTAATTTTTTTCATGAGCTATAGATAGTCACCTTTTTTAATTTTACTAGCTATTTCTTTTCTAGAATATTCAAATTTTTTTCGATGTTTTATACTTTTTTGATTTACCCTTTTTCTCCATAACCTGAAAGATGAAGGTTTTATAGATCTTCGCATAATTTTAATTACATCAGATTCTTTCTTCCCTGTTTTTTTTTCAATTTCCTCGAAAGTGATCCTATCTGCCCAGGCGGCCCAAATGATCCAATCTGGATCGTCCATTTTGGGCTCTGGATTTTTGACTCTGGTAATTGGTCTGTGACCTTTTTTTTTCATAAATCCTTTATATTTGAAAAAAATATTTAATGCATTTTTTTTAGCCTCTGATATTATGTATTAGATAGTCCTTCTTAGCCATCTTTAGCTCCCGGTTTTTAAGGACTATCTTTTTTTATGCTCCCCCTAGATTTTATACTTTATCTACAGATAATTATTTTTTTATTTATTACACCAGGAACTCCCAGGATTGTAATTATCTCTTATTCAATGAATTATGGAGTCGGAAAATGTATATGGTCTGCTTTAGGTGATGTAACAGCAAATTTGATTCAAGCAACTTTAGTTATTTTTGTCATTGGATCTTTTTTTTCAGAGAACTCAAAGATACTTAATGCGTTTAAATGGATTGGAATAATTTATTTATTATATTTAGCTTATGATATTTATAAATCTCGACCAAAAAGTATTTCAAGCGAAGGAGAAATAGAAAAAAGTAACTTATCTTTTTTTAGAGATGGTTTTTTAGTTGCAGGTACAAGCCCTAAGGCTTGGATGTTTTTTCCTTTTATTTTTCCACAATTTATTGACTTTAATTCTAATTTATTGGCTCAATTTGTAATTTTAATTACAACTTACATCGTTTTAGATTTTTTATCTTTGATTGGTTATGCAATGCTCGCACAAAAATTAATAAAGTGGATAACTGCTAATCCAAAAACAATTAATACAATTTCTGCGAGTGTTTTAGTAATTATTGCGGCAATAATTGTTGTAACTCAACAATATTAATTAGATTTGGCCTTTATTGCCACTTGCATAAAATAAAATTTCTTTATTTAATCACTACATAATTAATTAATTAAAGAGGAAATAAAATGAGATTAAATAAAATAATTTTAAGTTTTGTTTCTGCATTAGTAATTTTATTTTCAACTTCAGTTGCATCATTTGCAAAAGTTGTTGGTGACAAAATTATTTTAGGTGCTGCGATTTCCTTAACTGGTAAATACTCATCAAATGGTGTTCATACTCAAAATGGTTATAACATGGCCGTTGACAGAATTAACAGCATGGGTGGTGTTAAAGTTGGTGGAAAGACTTATAAGTTTGACATTATTTATTACGATGATGAATCAAACCCTAAGAGAGCTGCACAGCTTGCAGAAAGATTAATTTCACAAGATGGTGTTGAGTTTATGCTTGGCCCTTACAGTTCTGGTTTAACTAAAGCGATTGCGCCAGTGACTGAAAAATATGGTGTTCCAATGGTTGAAGCAAATGGTGCATCTAGATCTTTGTTTACTAAAGGTTACAAATATCTATTTGCTGTATTAGCTCCAGCTAACTTATATCTTGATGTTGCTATCGAAACAGCGGTTGAGTTAAATGGTGGAAAACCAGTAAGAATTGCACAAGCGTTTGAACAAGATGCATTCTCACAGGACGTTAGATTAGGTATTTTAGATGCTGCTGAAAGAACTGGTTCTAAAATAATAATCGACGATAAATTACCTAAAGAGCTAAATGATATGGCTGCTACTTTGGTTAAAGTAAAACAAATGAAACCAGATGTACTTGTTGTATCTGGTCACACAAAAGGTGCATTAACTGCTATCAGACAAATTGCTGAAATGAAAGTAGATGTTCCTATGTTGGCTATGACTCACTGTGATGCTGCTAAGCTATCTAAACAGCATGGTAAGAACTCTCAGTACGCTCTTTGTGCCTCTCAATGGCACAAGTCACTAACTTATAAAGATGATTTCTTTAAAGATGGTATGACCTATGCTGCAGACTTTGAAAAAGAGTTTGGATATGATCCACCTTACCAATCTGCTGAATCTTCAGCTGCTTTATTGGTATTCAAAGATGCATTTGAAAGAGCAAATTCTTTCGATCAAAAGAAAGTAAGAGATGCTCTTGCAGCTACGAATATGCAAACATTCTATGGAAATATTAAATTTGCACCTGGTGGTCAGAACGTTGACAAACCAATGGTACTTTTCCAAGTAATGTGTGATGCTTCAGGAAGTTGTGAAAACAAAGTTGTTGCTCCATTAAAATGGGCATCAGCTAAGTTGATTCATCCAATTCCTAAGTGGTCAGAAAGATAAAATAAAATACTAAAGCCCCCTAGTCATAGGGGGCTTTTTTTTATATAACCCAAAAAATATTTTTTATGGATTTTCTTGTATTTCAATATCCCATGATAACTCTTCAAGCTTGCTTGGATGGTATTTTGCTAGGAGTTTTGTTTGCATTGATTGCATATGGAATGGCACTTCAATGGGGTGTGATGAATATAATTAATATTGCACAAGGAGATCTTGTAATTTTAGGAGGATACATTGCATACTTTATGTATCTCTATGGTATTCATCCAGCATGGGGAGTAATTGTTGCGCCAGTAATAATGTACTTTGTTGGTATAGCGATTTACAAACTCGTAATTAATAAAGTAGTAGATAGAGATCTATTTATCTCTATTTTAGCTACTTTTGGAATAAGTATTCTTTTCATGCAATTAATGAATTTTGCATTTGGTGCAGACGTTGTACTTGCAAATTCTGGTTATGGAACAACTATGTTGTTTGATAACAATGTTGTGTTACCAAATTCAAAAATATTTTCAGCGTTTATTAGCATTGTATTTGCAGTTTGTTT
Source organism: uncultured Pelagibacteraceae bacterium (assembly GCA_902617805.1). Taxonomy (GTDB): domain Bacteria; phylum Pseudomonadota; class Alphaproteobacteria; order Pelagibacterales; family Pelagibacteraceae; genus Pelagibacter. Next base: position 13,657 of record CACMYF010000014.1, on the reverse strand, counting down.
GGTCATTTACATGAAAAAATCAAAGCTAGGACGTGCAATTAGAGCTACAGCTCAAAATGCAAGAGCTGCAAAGATTTTAGGTGTCGATACAGAAAAAGTTTATGCCGCAACATTTGGAATAAATGCTGCTCTTTGCGGTGTTGCTGGTGCTTTGATATCTATAACTTTCACAATTCATCCTTATATGGGATTGCCCTACACAATTAGATCTTTCATGATCGTAATTGTTGCAGGATTAGGAAACTTACCCGGTGTAGCAATGTCGGGAATGGGATTAGGAGTATTTGAAGAATTTGCAGATTATATACTGGGTACAGAATTTAGAATTGGTTCAGTATTTTTATTATTAGTATTAATCCTGGTTTATAGAAGATTTAAACTTTCAAGAAAAAGAGAATATTTAAAGTAAGATTGAGATGAAAAATGAATAAGAATTTTGTTTTATATGCAGCAATATTGATATTTGGATTAGCTGCCCCTTTTTTATTTCCAGCTTTTAAAGTCCAGCTATCAATCCTTTGTGTTTTAATAGTTCTTGCTACTACCTGGAACATCCAAGGTGGGGAGATGGGCTATAATTCATTTGGAAATATATTATTTTATGGATTAGGAATGTACTTATGTGCTTCTGTTCAAGTTGGAATGTTTTTTCCATTAGCTGAATGGACGGAGAGTGGAGGGGAAAAAACATTTGTTCATACTCCAATACAGTTTTTTCAAGGTATGGCAGTTGGACTAGTCGTGGCTGCTTTAGTTCCAACTATTGTAGCTGGTTTGATAGGATATTCTATTCTTGGACTTAGAGGACATTATTTTGCAATTTGTACATTAGGTTTAGGTGTAGCTGCGGGTGAAATTTCTGGTGGAATAGAAATTATTGGAGCAGGTCAAGGCTTTACTACACCACCTTTTCCAAATGTTGGTAGCTTAGAAGCAAGGGGGGAGTTTTTCTATTTCTTAAGCTTCTTCACATTAGTGCTCACATTTATTGCAGTTCGCTCAATCTATTCTACAAGATTTAAATTAATACTTAACGCTATTAGAGATAATGAGGATAAAGCTGAAGCAATGGGTATTGAAACAATGAAGTATAAAATTATTGGTTGGATGATCTCAGCTTTCTTTTGTGGATTGGCAGGAGGAATAATGGGTGGCTTGGTTGGGTACATCGATTCAACAGATGTTGCATTTGACGGAAGAGAAATGGGAGTATTCATGGTACTGATGGCAATACTTGGAGGTAAAGGAACTCTTTGGGGGCCAATTATTGGTGCAACTATATTTCATATTTTTAAAGAAGGCTTTTGGACATTCTTTTTGGGTTGGCAGTATGTTGCTCTAGGAGTTTTGATTGTTGTGATTGTGATTTATTTTCCAGAAGGAATTATGGGATGGCTTAGAGAAAAATATCCTGAGCGATTTGGTGAAGTAGTGGATGAAAAAGATCGTAAAGCACAGGTAGAACTTAAATGAGTATTTTAGAAGTAAGCAATGTAAGTAAATCTTTTGGTGGTGTTAAAGCTAACGTTGATATTTCAATGAATGTTGAAAAAGGGAAGATAGTAGGATTGATTGGACCAAATGGTTCAGGAAAAACTACATTATTTAATTCGATTGTAGGAACTTACCCAATAGATAATGGATCTATTAAATTTAATGGAAAAGAAGTTTCTGAGTTACCAGTCCCTGTAATTGCTAAGTTAGGATTATTGAGAACTTTTCAGCAAACAAGAATTTATGGAAAGCTTAATTGTATAGAAAATATGCTTATTAGTCATAAAGGTAGTGATGCAGATTTAATGAAAATATTTTCAAAAATTCCAAAAGAATTAACAGATAAAGCTGAAAATTTATTAAATTTTGTGGGATTATATCAAAAAAGAAAGCTAAGAGCTGGAGATTTATCTTTTGGTCAACAAAAATTACTGGAGCTTGCTATGGCATTAATGAATGAACCAGAGATGCTATTACTGGATGAGCCTACAGCTGGAATTAATCCAACACTAATAAATGGTATTATTGATAGATTAATTAAAGTTAATCAAGATTTTGGAATAACTCTATTGGTTATTGAACACAATATGAGAGTCATTATGCAATTAGCAGAGAATATTTTTTGTTTAGCTCATGGTAAAATGTTAGCCAATGGATCACCAGATGAAATTAAAAATGATAAACGTGTTATTGATGCGTATTTAGGAGCTCAATAATGTCTAACCAATATGAAGTATTAGGAAAAGCTCCGACACCAGATGATTTAAAAAAATTATCTCCAAACGAAGTTCATCTAACTATTAAAAATTTAAACGCAGGTTATGGAAAAATGGAAATTTTACATAACTTTGATTTATTCGTAAATAAAGCTCAGTCTTTATGTTTAATTGGACCTAATGGTGCAGGTAAATCTACAATTCTTCACTCAATATATGGTTTTACAAATATTTTTTCTGGTCAAATTGAACTTGAAGGAAAAGAAATTACAAATCTTACCCCAGCAGAAAAGTTAAAGTCAGTCGGTATAGCTTATATATTGCAGGATAACTCTGTATTTCCAGATATGACAGTAGAAGAAAACCTATTAATGGGAGGATATATAAAAGAAAAAACAGATGAGTCATATGAAGAGGCTGAAAGAATTTTTGAAAAGTATGAAAGGTTAAGAAATAGAAGAAACCAACCTGCAAAAGTTTTATCTGGTGGGGAGAGAAGATTGTTAGAAATATCTAGAGCATTAGTTATGAAACCTTCAGTACTTTTAGTAGACGAACCGTCAATTGGACTTGAACCCAGATATATTGAGATGGTTTTTGAAATATTAAGAGATCTTCAGCAAAATGAAAAAAAAACAATCATCCTAGTAGAACAAAATGCCAAAAAAGGATTGGAGTTTGCGGATATAGGATACGTTTTAGTATCTGGGCAAACTGCGATTGCAGGTAAAGGAAACGATTTACTTCAAAATCCTGATGTTGGTAGACTGTTCCTAGGTGGATAATGATTAATAAAAATTTTTTCTTTAAAGGATATAGATCTATATTTACTCATGATAGCCCAGCTATAGCTCTTACTTGTTGCTTTATAGCAATTGGTGCTCTATTTAAAAATTTAGGTTTCAATATACAAGAAAGTATTTTTTCAACTATTTTAACTTATGCTTTGCCTGGTTCATTAGTTATGGCTGAGTCCATGTTAATTGGTGCTTCTTTGATAAATATCTTTTTAGCTGTTTGGGTTGTTAATGCACGACTTTATCCAATGGCTGTATCCTTATTTCCATTAATGATGCATAATTCTCAACCTAAGTGGAAGTATTACTTTTCTTGTCATTTTATTGCTGTTTCCGCATGGTTAATTATGAAAAGTAATTATAAGAAAATTCCAAAAGAGCATAGGATTGATTATTGGATCGGTATTGGTTGCGCAGCAATGAGCGCTTCGGTTTTTGGAACATTTATTGGTTTTTTTTTCTCAGGATACTTAAACAAGGATATGATGATGGGATTAGCAATTCTTAATCCAGTTTATTTTCTATGTATGATGGTTGGAGCATCAAAAACTATACAAGTTACATTATCAGTCTTACTTGGAATAATTTTAGGACCAATTATTTATTTATTTTCACCTGAGTGGTCAATTCTGTTAGCAGGTGTAATTGGTGGAACTATTGCCTATTTAGTTGGAGAGTATAATGTCAGCTAATATCGTTTATGCAATTTTAGTTACATCTCTTGCTACATTTTTATCTAGATTTTTAGGTGCTCTGACTTCTCAAGGTATTAAGGAAAAATCAAAACTTTTTAAGTGGTTTAATTGTTTAGCTTATGCAACTTTAGCAGCATTAATAGCAAGGACCATAATTTTTCCTGCTGGCGTGTTAATAGAAGCTAGTTATTATAGTAGATCAATTGTTGTATTTTTGTCCTTGTTTGTTTTTTTTATTTCTAAGAAAAACTTTGTTTATCCTACAATTTTCTCAGCCATTTGTATGGCAATAATTAACAATTATATCTGATTAAATTAATTTATAAAATAAGGTAAAATAAAATTTAGAATGCAAAAAATTACAGGCATAGACATTCAAAAACACGATAAATCAAATAGGATTATAAAAATTAGTTTAGAAAATGATATAATAGATAAATTAATTTTCCCGTTTAATAAATTTGATTTAACAGCATTAGAGCTAAAACCATTTACAAGATTTACTTTAGCTAAAAGTTTAGATGATTTAACAAATAATAAATTAAGCGAATTAATGAACTCAATTATTAGAGACAGATCTACAGGTTGCTTTATTATTGGACCAAAAAATATAACTGCAAAAATTAATGATACATTTTTAGTTAAGTTGTCAACTGCAATAGCTCATCTAATTGGTGTACCTAATCATGATGCCATGGCAGGAAAATATTATGCTCGTTTTCATGTTAAACATGAAGATAGTAGCGACTCTTATTTAAGAAAGGCTTATAGGAACATGGATCTTCATACAGATGGGACATATGTGAAAGATGTAACCGATTGGTTAATAATGACAAAAATTGATGAGCAAAATGTTGAAGGTGGTGAAACAGCTATGTTGCACCTTGATGACTGGGAGCATTGTGATGATTTATACAATGATCCAGTTGGGAGACAAAATTTTGTTTGGGGGTCACCAAAAAGTAAAAATATTGATTACAAGGTTGAGCACCCAGTTTTTTCAACTGATAAAGAGGGAAGACCAACGATATCTTATATAGATCAATTTCCAGAACCTCAAAATATGGATCAAGGAAATTTTTTACAAAGATTATCTGATGGATTAGAGGAAAGTAAAAATAAAATAATTACAAAATTACCTGTTGGATTCTCTGTGATTGCAAATAATTATTTCTGGCTTCATGGAAGAAAACCCTTCAAAGAAAACAAGGAATTAAGCAGAGAATTACTAAGAATTAGAGGTTCTTTTTTTGTTAATTAATTCAATATAATCAATATAAAGTATCCAAAATTATGAATTTAGGTTTTATTGGTACTGGAAAAATTGCAGCTTCAGTGATTACTGGAATATGTAAATCAAAAATTTCCTATAAGAAAATTATTATTTCTCCAAGAAATAAAAAAATAGCTCTTAGGTTAAAAAGAAAGTTTAAAAAAATAGTAATTGCTAAGGATAATCAACAAATTGTAGATCAATCTAATTGGGTATTTTTATCTGTTACACCTACTGTTGGTGAAAAAATTATTAAAGATTTAAAATTTAAATCCACCCAAACAGTTGTAAGTTTTATTTCAACAATTACTTTATCTCAATTAAAGAAAGCAATTAAAGTAAAAGCAAAAATTGTAAGAGCAATACCACTGCCTCCAATTTCATTAAAGAAAGGTCCTGTACCTATTTGTCCCCCTAATTCAAAAGTTAAAGCGTTTTTCAATAACTTGGGCGCAACTGTAGAAATAAAGCTTGAAAAATCGTCTATAAATTTTTGGTCAACCTCTGGCATGATGGCACCTTTTTATGAGATGTTGAGAGTAATGACTGATTGGTTGGTAAAAAGAGGGGTAAAAAGAAATAATGCTCAAAAATATATTACTTCTTTATTTTTAGCTTTATCTGAAGATGCTGTATTAAATTCAAAAGAAAATTTAAAGAATTTAGTAAAAGAGTCTCAAACGCCAAAAGGTTTAAACGAACAAGGTGTGAAAGAATTAACTAAATCTGGATTTTATAGATCTATAGAAAGAACATTAAATAGTATTCACAGAAGACTTAACAAATAAATCAAATGTCTGAAAATATTCTAGAGATTAATAATTTAAGTAAATATTTTGGTGGATTAGCTGCAGTTTCAGATTGTTCAATAAAAGTTAAAAGAGGAACTATCACTGGTATCATTGGGCCAAATGGATCTGGTAAAACAACATTATTTAATTTAATTGCTGGAAACTTAAAATCCTCCGGTGGTAATGTTGTTTTTGATGATGAAAATATTACTGATGTTCCATCATATGAGTTATTTTCTAAAGGGTTGTTAAGAACATTTCAAATTGCACATGAGTTTTCAAATTTATCTGTTTTAGAAAATTTAATGATGGTGCCAGGAAATCAATCTGGAGAAAAAATAATGACAGCATTATTTAAACCAGGTTTAGTTGCACAAGAAGAGGCTGTGGTTAAAGAGAAAGCGAAAGAAGTTGTTGAATTTTTAAATTTAGGACATTTATCAAACGAGCTTGCTGGAAATCTTTCAGGTGGACAAAAGAAATTATTAGAACTTGGAAGAACCATGATGGTTGATGCAAAATTAGTATTATTAGATGAAGTAGGGGCTGGAGTTAACAGAACTTTGTTAAAAGATCTTGGAACTGCAATAGAAAAGTTAAATAAAGAAAAAGGTTATACTTTTTGTATGATTGAACATGATATGGATTTTATTGGAAGATTGTGTGATCCAGTGATTGTAATGGCTGAGGGGTCAGTATTATTTGAAGGAAGTGTTGAAGAAGCAAAAAAAGATGAGAAAGTTATCGAAAGCTATCTTGGAAGAGGATCAAAATTAAAGGATACAAATTAATGGCATATTTTGAAGGAATAGAAATGACAGGTGGTTATGGTAATGGTCCTGACATAATTAGTTCGTGTTCAGTAAATGTTAATAAAGGTGAAATAGTTTCTATTTTAGGTCCTAATGGAGCTGGTAAATCAACTGCCATGAAAGCAATGTTGGGCTTGCTGAATTTAAAGTCTGGATCAGTAAAGATTGACGGCAAAGATATTTCTAAATTGTCACCCCAAGATAGAGTTAAACAAGGTATTTCTTTTGTGCCACAAACTAAAAATGTTTTTGCAGGGATGACTGTTGAAGAAAATTTAGAAATGGGTGCATTTCTTGTTGAGGATGAAATCAAAAATATAATTGAGGAAATTTATGAATTATTTCCAATTTTAAGAGAGAAAAGAAATCAGTTGGTTGGTGAACTTTCTGGAGGTCAAAGACAACAAGTAGCTCTAGGTCGAGCTTTAATGATTAAGCCTACTGTTTTAATGTTAGATGAGCCAACTGCCGGTGTATCACCAATTGTAATGGACGAATTATTTGATCACATTGTAAAAGTAAAAAGGACAAACGTTGCTATCTTAATGGTAGAACAAAATGCAAAACAAGCCTTAAGCATTTCAGATAGAGGCTATGTTCTGGTTACTGGAGAAAATCGTTATTCAGGAACTGGAAAAGAATTATTAGACGATCCAAGAGTAAGAAGCTCTTTTTTGGGAGGGTAATATGGATTTTGTAAATGCAATAATTCTTTTATTAAATTATATTTTCATTCCTGCATTAACTTATGGTTCTCAGTTAGCACTGGGTGCAATATTTGTAACACTTATTTATGGAATTTTACGATTTGCTAATTTTGCAACTGGTGACATGATGTCTTTTGGAACCATGGCAACGATTTTATTTACATGGTATTTTCAATCTTGAGGTGTTTCTTTAGGTGTTTTACCTACTGCTTTATTAGCTATCCCATTTGGAATTATTTTCATGATTCTTTACATGCTTTTAATAGATAAATTTGTATTCAAATATTATAGACATCAGAAAAGCCCTCCAGTTCAATTTGCAATGGTAAGTATAGGTGTAATGTTTGTAACTCAAGCAGTGGTAAGAATTATAATTGGACCTGGTGACAGAAGATTTTTTGATGGAGAAAAATTTATTATTAAAGCCCGTGAATTTAAAGAGATGACGGGTTTAAATGAAGGTCTTGCATTAAAATCAACTCAAGTAATAACTATTTTTGTAACAATAGTTTTAGTTTCTTTATTATTTTGGTTTTTAAATAGAACTAAAACTGGAAAAAGCATGAAAGCTTATTCTGATAATGAAGATCTTGCTTTATTATCAGGTATTGATCCAAAAAAAATAGTTTTAGTTACTTGGATAATTGCTGGAATTTTAGCTACAATAGGTGGAGCATTGTATGGTTTAGATAAAAGTTTTAAACCGTTTACTTATTTTAACAATATGCTTCCAATTTTTGCTGCGGCAATTGTTGGAGGAATTGGAAATCCATTTGGAGCCTTTTTAGGTGGATATGTAATTGCTTTTTCTGAAATATTACTCACTTACGCATATAAAAAATTCTTTATGTATATTTTACCAGAAAGTATGGAGCCAAATAGTTTGGTTCAATTACTATCTACTGATTATAAGTTTGCAGTCTCGTTCTCTATTCTTGTAATTGTTTTAATTTATCGACCTTCGGGAATATTCAAAGGGAAAGTATTGTGAGAAAAAACCTAAATGTAATTGCAGCTTATAGTATCATGATGGTGCTTATTCTAATGGTTGGGATATTTCAGTCTTGGAACATAGCGTTATCAATATTTAATCTTTGTTTGATTTCTGCGGTAATGACAATGGGTGCGAATATTCAATGGGGGTACGCTGGTTTAATTAATTTTGGAATTATGGGCTATACAGCTTTAGGTGGTTTAGCTGCGGTATTGATATCTGTTGACCCTGTTCAAGAAGCTTGGAGGGCAGGAGGTTTTGATATTCTAATGTCGTTATGGCTGATAGTTGTAATGGTATTAGTTATACGCTTTATTCTAAAAAGATTTGAAAAATCAAAAATAAGAACATACAGCATAGCTGCAATAATAATTTCAGGTATTTTACTTATTAGATTTTCTGCAGAGCCAGGCATAGAAGCTATTGAAGCAGTTGATCCTGCTAAAACTGGTTTCCTAGGGGGATTTGGATTACCAATTATATTTTCTTGGATAGTAGGAGCTCTTTTTGCAGGGGGTTTAGCATTTATAGTTGGAAAAGTTGCACTTGGTCTTAGAGCGGATTATTTAGCAATTGCCACTTTACTTATTTCTGAAATTGTTATTGCAATTATTAAACACGAGGATTGGCTCACAAGAGGGGTCAAAAATGTTATTGGATTAAAAAGACCTGCACCTTATGAAGTAGATCTTCAAACTACTGATTGGTTTATTAAATTAGTTGAAAAGTTTAATTCAGGAAAATTAAGTGTAATTGAGAATTTAGCTGATAGACAAGCTGCTTTAAACCAACTTGTTATTGAAGGTTCATCAGTATTTGTAAAACTGTGTTATTCAGGATTATTCTTAGTAGTAGTAATTATTCTTTTAATTTTAACTCAAAAAGCTCTTTATTCTCCATGGGGAAGAATGATGAGGGCAATTAGAGATAATGAGGAAGCTGCAAATGCAATGGGTAAAAATGTTGTTAAGCAACATTTATTAATTTTTATTTTAGGTTCAGCTATAGTTGGAATTGCAGGCGCAATGCTTGTTACACAAGATGGTCTATTTACCCCAGGAAGTTATAGACCTATGAGATATACGTTCTTAATTTGGGTAATGGTAATTGTTGGAGGAAGTGGAAATAACTTTGGAGCAATTTTAGGAGGATTTGTTGTCTGGTTCTTATGGATTGAAGCTGCACCAATATCATTATTCTTAATAAACTTTTTTACTGCAGGAATTCCTGAAACAAATGCACTTAAAGCTCACTTAATAGAAAGTGTTCCTTATTTCAGATTTTTACTGATGGGATTAGGGTTGTTGTTTATAATGAGGTATCGACCTAAAGGTATACTTCCTGAAAAAATAGAAATAAAGTAAACATAATGAAATATATTATATTAGGTGCTGCTGCTGCTTGGGCTTTGTATATGGCTGACAAGTATTTATTCTTTTAATGAATAAAAATCTTTCGTTACTCATTTTAAGCCAAATCTTTGCTTTTACAGCTGCTCCAGTCACCGTTTTTTTAAGTGGTATAATTGGTTCGAAATTTAGTCCAATAAAATCTTTAGCAACTCTTCCAATGGCTTTGTCAGTTGTTGGAATTGCTTTATTCGCTTTTTTTGCTGCAAAGTTAATGAGTATAATTGGACGAAAATTAGGTTTTATTTTTGCATCAATAGGCACATGTTTTGCATCTCTTTTAACTGCATACTCTATAATTTTAGAAAGTTTTGTTTTGTATAATTTAGGATGCTTTTTAATTGGTGGAGGAATAGCTTTTAGCCATCAATATCGTTTTGCAGCAGTGGAGGTTGTGGATAAGGATTATGCACCAAAAGCAATTTCTATAATTTTGCTAGCAGGAATAGGTTCAGCATTTATCGGTCCAAACATTGCAAATATTTCTAAAGGACTTATCTCAAATCATATGTATGCAGGTTCTTATTTTGCTCTCGCTACATTAGCTATTTCATCAACAATATTTTTATTTTTTTATCAGGAGCCAAAAACTACATCTAGTAATGAATATAAAACTGGAAGAAGTTTTTTTGAGCTTATCTCTCAACCTAGATTTCTACAGGCACTGATAGCTTCAGCTTTTGCATATGCTGTAATGACTTTTTTAATGACAGCAACCCCTATAAGTATGCATCTGATGGAGAAAATAAGTCTAAGCAAGACTGGATTTGTTATTCAGCTTCATATAGCAGCCATGTTTTTACCTTCACTAGTTACAGGAAATTTAATTAAAAGGTTTGGTCATAGTAAAATAATGTACGTGGGAGTTTTATTGTTTTTAGTCACAATTATTACTAGTTTATTTGAACAGAATTATATTAACTATATGGTTGCACTTATTTTTCTGGGGCTAGGGTGGAATTTTTTATTTATTTCAGGAACAAGCTTACTTGTTTTGTGTTACAGAGAAGAGGAAAAATTTAGAGCTCAAGGGTATAATGATTTAATTGTTTATTCTATACAAGCATTAGCCAGTTTGTCTGCAGGGGTGTTTCTAAGCTTAACTAGTTGGAAAACTATGAATTTAATATGTTTGATTTTTCTAATTATCATAGCTCTATCTACCATAAGAGCTGATTTAAAAAAAAACCCCAGTAATTAAATTACTGGGGTTTTTTGAATTAAGATAAAAAATTATCTTTGTTTTTTAGTTTTGAATTTTCCGCCTTTAACTTCTTGCTCTAAGAAAGAACCTTCAGCTTCACCAACACTAGTAAAAGTTACTCCAGTAGCACCTTCGTAATTAATCTTTTTACCTTTTGCTAGTAAGTCTAAACCTTTCTTAAGTTCACCTGGATAAATTTTAGTTCCAGGAGCATTAGCAACATCCATTACATTTTTTGCAATTGATGCTCTGTCAGCAGAGTTACCTGCTTGCATTGCAAGAACGATTAAAGCAGCTGCATCGTAAGATTCACCTGTGTAAGGACCAGAAGCTTCTACACCCCCAGCTTTTGCAACTTCAGCAAATATACCTGCACCTTTACCAGTAGAACCTGGTAATGATCCAAATGATTTACTTAAATCTTTTCCGAATGCATCAACTAAAGATTGACCAATCATACCATCTGATAAAATAAATCTATCAAACGCACCAGAGTCTAAAGAAGCTTGAATAATTCCTTTTCCTCCTTGGTCAAGATAACCAATAACTGCTACAGCATCACCACCAGCAGAAGCAAGAGTTGCTACTTCAGATGAGTAATCTGCTTTTCCATCTTCGTGAGCAGTTACAGTTGTAACTTTAATACCATGAGCTTCAACTGCTGCTTTGTAAACATCAGCTAAACCTTTACCATAGTCATTGTTAGTATAAGTGATTGCAACACTTTTTACTTTTCTGTCTTTAGTTATATCAGCTAAAATTTGACCACCTCTAGCATCTGATGGAGCAGTTCTAAAGAAATACCCTTTGTCATCTAGAGTTGTTAATCCTGGAGAAGTAGCTGAAGGTGAAATCATTACTACACCATTTGGTACAGCAACGTTAGTTGCAATAGCACCAGTTACACCTGAACAGTCTGCTCCCATAATTGCAGCTACGCCACCTGAAATTAAACCTTCAGCTGCAGCTGTTGCCGCTGCTGAGTCAACACAAGTTGAATCTGCTCTTACTGGCTCAATTTTTTTTCCACCTAATAGTGAACCTGAATCAGAGGCTTCTTTAAATGCAAGCTCTGCAGATGCAGCCATAGCTGGAGTTAGAGATTCAATAGGACCAGTGAATCCTAAGATGATCCCCATTTTAATCGAATGTCCGTCTGCCATTACATTTGAACCAAAACTTGATACAAACATAAATACAGCGATAAATAGTTTTCTCATTATCTTCCTCTTTATTGTTAACAATTTATAAAAGCCAATTTAAGTATGAATACAATCAATATTCAATGACAAAATTATCCTATTTTAGATGGGTTAATTGATACGGATTATCTTATTGAGAAAGGGTCTAGAGAAGGTTCGTCAGAGGTATAGAACCATGTTGTTTTTACTCTTGTATAGTCTTTTATTGAGTCAATTCCTGCTTCTTTTCCGTATCCACTGTCCTTAATACCCCCAAAAGGAGCTGAAGGTGAAATTAATCTATAAGTATTTACAAATGTTATTCCTGCTCGGATAGCATTTGATACCCTCATACCTCTTGCAAGATCACTTGTGTAAACGCCAGAAGAAAGACCATATTGATTGTCGTTCATTAATTCTATTACTTCTTTTTCAGTGTCAAATTTCATTACCGATAAAACAGGTCCAAAAAGTTCATTTTCAGCAGCTGGTAAATTATGATTTTCACACTCAATAATTGTTGGTGGGAAATAATAACCTTTATTTGAAAAAGGATGTCTTTTACCACCACATTTAATTTTTCCACCTTGTTCAACAGTTAATTTAATATTTTTTTCTATTACTTCTAATTGTTTAAAGTTACACAAGGGACCCATTTCAGTATCAGAATCCATTGGAGCACCTATTTTAATTTTTTCCGCTCTTGATGCTAATTTATCTAAAAATTCATTATAAATTCCTTTTTGTAAATACAATCTTGAACCTGCTATACAGCTTTGACCACTTGCTCCAAATATTCCAGCAGTTATTCCATTAATTGCATTCTCTTGTTTAGCATCATCAAAAACAGCTACAGGACTTTTTCCACCTAACTCTAAACTTACCTCGGATAAATTTTCTGCAGAGTTTCTAATTATATGTCTTGCGGTTTCAGGACCTCCTGTAAAAGCTACTTTCTCAACTAAGTTGTGAGTAGTTAAAGCTTTACCACATGGATCTCCAAAACCAGAAACAACATTTACAACACCTTTTGGTATTCCAGTTTCTTCAACTAACTTTGCAAATTCAAACATAGTTGCTGGTGCTAATTCAGAACATTTAATTACTACTGTATTACCCATAGCTAAAGCAGGAGCAACTTTTGTTGCAGTTAAAAACATTTGAGAATTCCAAGGAATGATAGCTGCAATAACACCTATTGGAATTCTTGTTGTGATCGCTTGAATATTTGGTTTATCTATTGGAAGAACTGTTCCTTCAACTTTGTCAGCTAAACCTGCGTAGTAATCATAATATTCTGCAATGTATTTTGCTTGTTGATAAGTTTCTCTGTACAGTTTTCCTGTATCAATTGTTTCAATCTTGCCTAATAATTCAGAATTTTCTCTAAGTTTATTTCCGATTGCTCTTAAATATTTTGCTCTATCTCTTGCAATCATCTTTGGCCATTCACCTTCGAAAGCTTTTTGAGCAGCTTTTACAGCTCTATCGACATCATTTGCGCTAGCCTCAGGAACTGTAGCCCATGGCTTATTATTTTCTGGATTTAAAGTTTCAAAAGTTTTTTTTGTATCAGAGTCTACC
>CACMYF010000013.1 GCA_902617805.1 uncultured Pelagibacteraceae bacterium | reverse complement strand
TGTTAATTAATGAATATATAGTTGGTGACCAATCCCACCTATCCTATATTGATAATTTGCCAGGGGATAGTTATTGTCTTGAAATTGAATTTAAATCAATTCCAAGTGAGATAATTTTTCAATTAGATAAAATTTTAGAAAAATATCAAATTAAAATCTCTTGTTGTTTAGATGGAGGATATATTAAAAAGTATTTTAAAAATGAAAATATGGAGTTATCACAGATGGCTAGCAAGATACAAAATGGTGCAAATGAAAACGAGGTAAAACTAATTCCAAAAAATCTTGCAAAAATTGGTATTTTTGAAAAGTTTTTTCAACTATTTAGTTAATATTGTTTTTTATCGTAATATTAGTTGTTTTTTAATTCAGGCTAAATGAAAATAAAAACAACTTGTGAATTATTTAACTCAAAAAACAATAAAAAATAACGTTTCATTTAGTGGTGTAGCTTTACATAGCGGACTTGACGTAAACATGTGTGTTAAACCCGCTGAACCAAATTTTGGTATCGTTTTTAAAAGGATAGATATTAAAACTAATAATCTAGTTTATCCAAATTTTTTAAACGTATCAAATACCTCTCTAAATACTACTGTTGAGAATGAATATGGAGTTAAAGTATCAACTATAGAACATTTGATGGGTGCATTATTTGGTTTAGGAATAGATAATGCGTTAATTGAAATAGATAATGAAGAGGTTCCTATTTTAGATGGATCTGCAAAAGAATTTATAGAAAAGATTATTAGTTGTGGACTCCAAATAAGTTCTTCACCAATAAAAATAATTAAAATTAATAATGAGGTTACATTTTCTGAAGGAGAGAGATCAATATCTTTAAGACCTTCAACATTAAGCCTTGATATTGATTTTGAGCTTAAATATGAAAATAAAATTATTGGTAACCAAAGAAACAAAGTAAAAGTTTATGAGGATGATTTAACTGATATATACAATTCAAGAACTTTTTGCTTGTATGAGGATATTGAAAAAATTAAGAAAATTGGATTAGCGAAAGGCGGAAGTTTAAATAACGCAGTTGTTGTAAAAAATAATGAAATACTAAACCCAGATGGATTAAGAAACATAAAAGAGTTCGTAAATCATAAAATACTGGATTGTATAGGAGATTTGTATACTTCGGGATATAGAATTGTTGGTTCAGTTAAATGCTCGCGTGGTGGACATTATTTAACAAATCAATTATTAAGAAAAGTCTTCCAAAATAGAGAAAATTTTTCAATTTTAGAGATAAAGGAAAAAAACCTTCCACATACTCTTATTAATAAAAAAATTTTAAAATCTATAGCCTAGTCTATAAAGATAACTTTAAAAGTTTCTTTTAAATCAGTATAAACGCACAATGAAACTTATTAGGTTTTTTTTAATATTATTTCTAACATTATTTCTAATTTCGTGCTCTAAGGATACAGCTCAAAAATCGATAATACAGGAAAAAAGTTTAGAACTTCAAGTTCTAGAGGCTTATGAAGCAGGTATAAAAGCATTAAAACAAAATGATGTTTTGTTTGCAGCAAAAAAATTTAATGAGGCTGAAATACTCTTTCCACAGTCCACCACAGCACCAAAGGCAGCTTTAATGGCAGCTTATTCTTATTATTCTCAAGATTACTATGAAGATGCAATAATTGAATTACAAAGATTTATAAAAATTTATCCTTTTCATAAAAATCTAGATTATGCACATTATTTACTTGGATTGAGCTGGTATGAACAGATTATAGATGAGAAAAAAGATTTACAAACAATTTTAAAAGCTAAAGAAGAGTTTTTATTTGTAATTAAAAAATATCCAGAGACAGAATACGCATTAGATTCTGAATTTAAAATAGATCTTATAAATGACACTTTAGCATCAAAAGAAATGTATATAGGAAGATATTATTTTAATAAAAAAAAATGGATATCAGCAATTAATAGATTTAAAACAGTTGTTGATGAATATGAAACTACTATTTATACTGAAGAAGCATTACATCGTTTAGTAGAAGTATATTATACAATTGGTTTAGAGGAAGAAGCAAAAAAGTATGCTAAACTTTTGGGTTATAATTATCAATCCTCACAGTGGTACGAAAAATCCTATATAGTATTTAATAAGATGTACGAAAAAAATAAAATAAAATTTGAAAAAGATAAGAAGAAAAAAAATAGATTTCTTAAAAAATTTAAATCTATTTTTGATTCAGATGAATAAAAAAGATATTAATAATATTTATAAAAAGAAAATTCAATTAATTAACGAATATAATAATCTTTATTATAATAATAGTAATCCCAAAGTTACTGATCAAGAATATGATAATTTAAAAATTGAAATAATTAATTTAGAAAAAAAATATAAATTTTTAAAATCAAAAAATTCACCATCAAAGATTGTAGGCTCTAAACCATTGAAAAATTTTAAAAAGGATTTTCACAGAGTCCCTATGCTATCTCTAGCGAATGCATTTACAGAAGATGATTTATTAAATTTTGAAAAAAAAATTTTAAATTTTTTATCAAAAGATAAAAACTACAAAATTTCTTATAGTGCCGAACCAAAAATTGATGGAATTTCAGCCTCATTAACTTATATAAATGGTAAGTTTGAAAGAGGTCTGTCAAGAGGAGATGGAAAAGAAGGTGAAGATATAACCTTAAATTTAGCAACAATAAAAGATATTCCAAAAAAAGTTTTAGACAAAGATTTTCCTAAAGATATTGATATTAGAGGTGAAGTGTTTATTAAAAATAGTGATTTTGAGAATTTAAAAGAAAAGTTTGCAAACCCTAGAAATGCTGCCTCAGGTTCTTTAAGGCAAAAAAACCCTGAGGATACAAAAAAAATTCCCTTAAATTTTATTGCTTATACATTTGGTTTTGAGCAAGGTTTAAACCAAAATAAACAATCAGGTTATTTGAAAAAATTATATGAATGGGGTTTTAAAACTAATCCACTCAACAAAACAATATCTGGTATAAAAAATTTAATTCAAAATTATAATGAAGTTGAACAGCAAAGAGCAAATTTAGATTTTGATATAGATGGTATAGTTTATAAAATTGACAATTTTGATTTACAGAAAAGATTAGGAAATGTTGCTAATGCTCCAAGGTGGGCAATTGCTCATAAATTTTCTTCAAATAAAGCAATTTCTAAAATTTTAGATATTGATATTCAAATTGGTAGAACAGGAGCATTAACACCAGTAGCAAAAATAAAACCAATAAATATTGGAGGAGTTTTAGTTTCCAATGCAACCCTGCATAATGAAGATGAAATTAAGAGAAAAGACATTAGAGTTGGAGACACAGTAACAGTTGAAAGAGCTGGTGATGTTATTCCACATATTCTGTCTGTAGATTTAAAAAAAAGATCTAAATCAAGTTCTAAATTTATTTTTCCAAATAAATGTCCATCATGTGGCTCAAAGACAGTTAAAGAATTTAATAAGGTCACAAAAAAAATTGATGCAGTAAGAAGATGTTCTAGCGAAGGTTACTACTGTGATAAAATTTCAATCGAAAAATTAAAGCATTTTGTTTCAAAAGAGGCATTTAATATAGATGGACTTGGAAAAAAGATAATTGAAGGATTTTGGAAATTAAAATTAATAAAATTTCCACAAGATATATTCAATTTAGATTATCAAAAAATTGAAAAACTTGAAGGATGGGGAAGTTTATCTGTTGAAAATTTAATGTATTCTATAAATCAAAAAAAAAACATTTCACTAGAAAGATTTATATTTGCATTAGGCATTAGGCATATAGGATTAGAAAATGCAAAACTGTTATCTAAACATTTTATATCTTTTTCAAAATTTAAAAATTTATCAAAAATAAATAATTATGATGATTTATTAAATATTGACGGGATTGGAGAAACTCAGGTGAGTTCTATAAAAAATTTTTTTGCAAATGAACTGAATGTAAAAGTTTTAGATGAATTAGGAAAAATTCTGGTAATAAAAAATGTTATAGCTATGCAAAAAAAAGGAATATTGCAAAACAAATCATTCTTAGTAACAGGTAAATTGAATGGAATAAGCAGAGCGGAAGTTAAATCATTAATTGAAGAAAACTCAGGAGTAACTGTAAGTAGTGTCTCAAAAAAACTAAACTTTTTGATTATTGGAGAAAAACCAACTAGGAGAAAAGTAGAAACTGCTAAAGAGTTGAAAATTAAAATTATAAGTCAAAATGAATTTTTAAAAATGCTAAATAAAACTAGCTAACCATTTTTTTTCATTTTGATTTAAAAATTTTGATATTTTTGAGTAAACATCAAAATGATACTTAAAAAGATATTTTTTTTCAGAAACAGTTAATAAATTAAAATTTATTAAATCTTTTTCAATAGGAACCATAGTTAAATTTTTAAAAAATAATTTCCTGTTTTTTTTTTCCACATAAACTAAATTCTCTATACGTATTCCAAAATGATCCTTCTTGTAGTAACCAGGTTCATTACTCAAAATCATACCTTGTTTTATTTTTACTTTATTTATTTTGGTGATTGATTGTGGTCCTTCATGAACATTTAGAAAAAAACCCACTCCATGTCCAGTACCGTGTGCGTAATCCAAATTACTCTTTTTTAAAAATTTTCTTGCTCTTTTATCAATTTTCTTACCAATATTATCTTTATTAATATTTGTTGTAGCAACAGCAATATGGCCCTTCAAAACTTTGGTAAAAATATTTTTGATATTTTGATTTTGATTGGAAAAACAAATTGTTCTTGTTACATCTGTAGTTCCATATTTATATTGTCCACCTGAGTCACAAAGAAAAATATCTTTTTTACTTATAATTCTGCAACTTTCATTTTTTGCACGATAATGAACAATAGCACCATTTTTTCCAGATCCAGCAATTGTATCAAAACTGGGGTATAGAAAATTTCTATTCATTTTTCTAAAACTTTCTAATTTTTTAGCCGCCTCTACTTCATTAATTTTATTTTTGTTAATTTTTTTAATCCAATAAATAAATTTTGTTAAAGCGACACCATCTAAAATATGAGCATCAATCATATTTTTAATTTCTATCTTATTTTTAATTGCTTTTAACAAATAGGTAGGATCTTCTTTACTAACAATTTTAAATTTGGAATTAATTAAGTTTTCAAAAAAAATTGAACATGTTTTATCATCAATAATAAAATTATTTCCTTTAAGTTTTAAAACCTCTTCAGGAAATTTATCAACATCTAAAAATTGATTAATTTTTAATATTTTATTTTTTAATAATTTTTTACACTTTCCCTTTTTACTTATTAATAATATTTTCTTTGATTTGCTTATTATTAATCTTGAATTTGGTACTGGGCTGTTAGGACCATCTCCGCCTCTAATATTTAATATCCATGCCACATTTTCTGGTGCACTAATAAAAATATAATCTGATTTATTTTTTTTTAAATATTTTGAAATTTTGTTTATTTTAGAGCTGATGCTTTCACCAACTATATTTTTATTTAATGAAAAAAAAGGAATATTGTGGTTCTCTTTTTGTTTTTTTATTTTGTCAATAAGATTTTTATCAATGTATTTAATTTTATTGTTTTTTAAAAAAAAATTTTTAATTTGAGAACTTGTAAATAATTTAGAGTCAATACCTAGAGTTAAATTTTTGAACAAGCTACAATTCAGTAATTTTTCAAACCCGTAAATTTTAAAATTTTTTCCACTTTCTACCTGACTTTGAATGGTGTATCTTCCGTCAGTAAAGAGGTAGTTTTTACTTTTTAATATTACGGCCAATCCTGCTGAGCCACTAAAATTTGAGATTATTTTTAATCTATTAATTTTAGAATACTCAGTAAAATAGTCATCATTTTTTGGTATGACATAGCCATCAATTTTATATTTGTTAAATTCTTTTCTCAATGAATGAATATATTTTTTCATTTAATTCTCTTTTGGTATCTCATCCATCCAGGACTCCTGGTTCCTTCATCAATTTCAAAATCTTGATTAAACTCAAAATCATCATCATTATTTATTTCTTCATCAAAAAATGAATTTTTATCTAAGTTCTTTTCAGGTAACTCATCTATGAATCTTGAGGCCATACTATCTATCCAGTCCCCTTGATAAAATCTATTCATCGAAAAGGATATTATGGCTTTTTTCTTAGCTCTTGTAATTCCGACATAAGCCAAACGCCTTTCCTCTTCCAAACCACTTTGTCCTTTTTCCTCAATTGATTTTTGATGTGGGAATAAACCTTCCTCCCAACCTGGAAGAAAAACTACATCAAATTCCAATCCTTTGGCTGCGTGCATTGTCATCATATTAATTTTTTCACCGTCCCATTCTTGATCTATCGAGGTTGCTAAAGAGACGTGTTCTAAAAAACTTTCTAAATTATCAAATTCTTTCATTGCACTTAACAATTCTTTAATATTTTCTAATCTATTCTCGTTATCTAAATCTTTTTTATTTTTTAACATTGCTGAATATCCAGATTCATCTAAAACAGTCTGTAATAATTTAATATGACTTGATTTTTTTATTATCAAATCATCTCTCCATTTAGCTAAAGAATTTATAAATAAATTTAAACCAATTTTAGCTTTTGGCTTAATTAAATTTTGTTCAAGCATTTTAATTGAGGCTCGTTCTAAATTTAAATTATTATTTTTTGCAAATTCATGTATATTTTTTAAAGTGCTGTCCCCAATAGATCTTTTTGGATTATTTACAATTCTTTCAAAAGCAAGGTCATCTTTTTCTTGATAAATTATTCTTAAGTAAGCAACACAATCTTTTATTTCAGCTCTTTCATAAAATTTAGTGCCACCCAATATTCTATAAGGCATGCCAATTTTAAGAAATCGTTCCTCAAACTCACGCGTTTGAAAAATAGCCCTCACAAGTATTGCAATGTTATTATATGAAAACTGCTTTTTAATTTTTTTTTCTATTTCATCTGAAATTCCAACTGCTTCGTCTTTACCGTTTTTAAAACAATTCAATTGAACTAAGTCGCCTTCTTCCATTGTTGTAATTAACGTTTTACCGACTCTATTTTCATTATTTGAAATAAGATTTGAAGCTACAGATAATATATTTTGTGAAGATCTATAGTTTTGCTCTAATCTAATTACTTTTGTGTCTTTAAAAACTTTATCAAATTCTAAAAAATTTTTAATTTCTGCACCTCTCCAACTGTAAATTGATTGATCATCATCTCCAACACAACAAATATTTTTATTTTTTCCCGATAAAAGATTTAGCCATTTACTTTGAATAAAATTTGTATCTTGATACTCATCTACAAGAATATATTTAAAATTTTTTGAATATATTTCTCTAATGTCAGAATTATATTCTAATACTTTAACAGCATGCAGAATAAGATCACCAAAGTCACATGAGTTAAGATCAGTTAATTTTTGTTGATAAGTTTTATAAAGAGGAAGAATTGTCTTTTCATAAATATCTTTTTTATTAATTATTACTTCATTTGGATAAAATCCCCTATTTTTCCATTTATCAATTATTGTAAGTATAAATCTTGGCGATAATTGTTTTATATCGATATTCTCGGCTTTACATATATTTTTAATAAGTCTAATTTGATCGTCAGTATCAACAATAGTAAAATTAGAATTTAGATTTGCTGCTGATGCATGTTTTCTTAATAACTTTGCGCAAATTGAATGAAATGTACCAAGCCAAGAAAGTCCGATCGCACCAGAACCTAATATTTTACTTACTCTACTTTGCATCTCTTTAGCTGCTTTATTAGTAAAGGTTACAGCTAAAATTTGATTAGGAAATGCTTTTTTTTCCTTAATTATATGAGCAATTCTTGAAGTTAACACTTTTGTTTTCCCTGATCCAGCTCCAGCAACAATTAATAGGGGTCCATCTAAATGAATTACAGCTTCTTTTTGTGCTTCATTTAAGTTTTCTAAATAATCTTTGTTTAACATTTAAAATAATACTTTATAAACTTTCTTAACAATTATGAGCAAAATCAATTCTTTTAATAAATTTTTAAAAAACATTAACAATTCAATTAATAATCTATTAGAAAAAAATTTAAACAAGTTAAAATTTGAAAATTTAATTAAATTAGCTAGAAGTAATAAAATAATTTTAACATTTGTCGCACTTTTAATAATTTCTCTATCTTATTTAGTTGTTCCAAGTTTCTTTAACAAAGATCAAATATCTAATGAATTAAAAAATAAGCTTTCAAAAAAACTAAATTTAAATTTTAAGTTGTCAAATGATTTAAATTATAATTTTTTCCCAATGCCACATTTTAAAATAAAGAATTCAAATATTTTTATAGAGAATAATAATATTTCAGAAATAGAGGAATTGAATATTTTTTTGTCTGTAAATAGCCTTTTTTCTCCAAATAATATAATAATTAAAGATGTAACAATTAATAAAGCAAATTTTAATTTAAATAAAAAAACTTATACTTTTTTTACAAATCTTCTTAATAAAGAATTTACTGACGGAACATTAAAAATAAAAAATAGTAACATTTTTTTTAAAAATTCAGACAATGATGTTTTGTTTATAAACAAAATTTTAAATATGAAGTATTATTATGATGCAAAAGAACTAAAAAATATTTCTTATTCAGAAAATGAAATATTTAATATTCCTTATTCAGTTGAAATATTTAAAAATCAAAAAGAAAATAAGATATTTTCAAAAGTGAAAATGAATTTTTTAAAATTACAATTCGAAAATAAAATCAATTTTTATAAAGATAATAAAATTGGAAAGACAGAGATAATTTTTAATCAATTAAAAAGTCTGGCAACTTATGAAATAAACGATGAATATTTTAGTTTTAATTATTATGATAAATTTGAAAATCCAAAATTTTCTTACAAAGGATTGTTTAATATCAAGCCTTTTTATTCCAATGTAGAGGGTGAAACTGAAGAAATAGATTTATCATTTTTTTTAGATAGTAATGCTCTAGCTGTACAGTTGTTAAAGACTGAAATTTTTAATAATAAAAATATTGAATTTCAGGCAAATATTCTTGCAAAACGTATATCAAATAACCTTAATTTTAAAAATCTGAATTTAAATTCTAAAATAAAAGATGGTCTTATAGATTTAGATGACACATCATTTGAATGGAAAAATTTTGTTAATTTAAAGATTATTGATAGCTTGTTATTTGTTAAAGATGGTGAATTGATTTTGGATGGTCAATTGATCATAAATATAAATGAATACAACGAAATTTATAAATATTTACTTACTCCAAAAAAATTTAGAAAAAAAATTCAAACAATTAATTTAAATTTTTCATATAATTTTGATCAAAAATCGACCAGCTTTAATAATATAAAAGTAGACGGTAAGTTTGAAAAAAAATTAAATCAAGTTATGACTGGCCTAAATTTAAAGGATAGCAATCTTAAAAATAAGATCTATTTAAAAAATTTATTAAATGATGCGATTAAATCCTACTCAGGATAGATCATCTTCTTTGGGTCTACGATTCTTTTATAATCCTTTTCAGTAATTAAACCTGTTTTTAAGGTTTCGTGTTTTAGAGTGGTACTATTTTTTAGTGCAGTCTTTGCAATTTTAGCAGCATTATCATATCCAATATGAGGAGCTAATGCGGTTACTAACATTAAAGAATTATCTAAATGCTCTTGAATTTTCTTTTTGTTAGCTTTTATTCCCTTCACACAATAAAGAGCAAAGTTTTTTGTGCTGTCAGCAATTAAGTCAATTGATTGTAATATATTATGAGCAATTAAAGGTTTAAAAACATTAAGTTCAAAATGGCCATGAGACCCTGCCATTGTTATACCGTTGTGGTTTCCAATAACCTTAACACAAACCATAGTAACAGCTTCACATTGTGTTGGATTAACCTTACCTGGCATTATTGATGAACCTGGTTCATTTTCAGGAAGAATTAATTCTCCATAACCAGCTCTAGGTCCAGAACCTAGAAAACGAATATCATTTGAAATTTTCATTAATGCTACGGCACATGTATTTAAAGCACCAGAAAAATTAACGATAGCATCGTGAGCGGCAAGTTCGGCAAATTTATTAGGCGCTGGTTTGAATTTAATTTTTGTAAATTTAGCAATTTCTTTAACGATTTTCTTATCAAAATTTTTCTTTGAATTTATTCCTGTACCTACCGCCGTACCACCTTGAGCAAGAAACAATATTTCTTTTAAAGCATATTCTATTCTTTCAATACTTTTTTTAACTTGAAAATGATATCCAGAAAACTCTTGTCCGAGAGACAATGGAGTAGCATCTTGCAAATGAGTTCTTCCAATTTTAACTATGTTTTTAAATTCATTAGATTTTTTTTTTAGCTCCTTTTCTAAAATTTTTAAGCTTGGTAGCATTTTAGAAATAGTCTCTTTAGCTACAGAGATATGCATTGCAGTTGGAAAAACATCATTTGTGGATTGAGATTTGTTTACATGATCATTTGGATGAACAGGTTTTTTTGTTCCTTTTTTTCCACCTAAAATTTCTATTGCTCTGTTAGCGATAACCTCATTCACATTCATATTTGTCTGTGTACCAGAACCTGTTTGCCAGACTTTTAAAGGAAAGTTTTCATCTAATTTACCTTTAATAACTTCATCTGAGGCTTTGATTATCGCTTTAGAAATTCTACCATCAATTAATTTGTCTTTAGCATGTACTATTGCTGCAGCTCTCTTAATGATTGCAATTGATTTTATTATTGAAATATTTACTAAAATTTTACCAATGTTAAAAAATTTATTCGATCTTTGAGTAGATGCACCCCAGTATTTATCATTAGGGACATTTATACTTCCAATACTGTCAAATTCTTTTCTTAATTTCATTGATTAATTTTTAAGTAACAAATAATTATTAACATACAATAAATTTTTAAAAACTTACAGGAGCATTATGTCGAATTTTAGTAAAGTTGGCACTTTCATGAAAACTTTTGGCCAGGAAGTGAAAACCAAACCTTCATTTAGTAGCGATAAAATTAATAAACTAAGAATAGATCTGATTAAAGAGGAACTAGAGGAGCTTACAGAAGCTATGGATAATAAGGACTTATTAGAAGTAGCTGATGCGCTTACAGATATTTTATATGTTACTTATGGAGCAGGGCATGCATTTGGAATTGATTTAGACAAATGTTTTGAAGAGGTCCAAAACTCCAATATGAGTAAGTTAGATGAAAACGGGAAACCAATTTATAATGAGTCTGGAAAAGTTATGAAAGGGCCTAACTATTTTAAACCAGACCTGTCTAAGTTTGTGAATTAGATTTCTAGCTTAAAGTCAATCGCAGGAGCACTGTGAGTAATGCTGCCAACGGAAATTCTATTCACGCCAGTAGATGAAATAGCCTTCACAGTTTTTAAAGAAACATTACCTGAAGCTTCAGTTTCATAATATTTTTTTGCTATTTTTACGCTCTCACTTAGATTTTTAATACTCATGTTATCTAGAAGAACCCTATCAAATTTTAGACCCAAAATTGATTTAAGTTGTTTGATTGTATCAACCTCAACCGTAATTTTTTTTCCTTTTTTATTTTTAATGGCTTTTAATACTAAACTCTTTAAATCTGAGCTGGCGATATGGTTATCTTTAATTAAATATTCGTCACTTAAATTAAATCTATGATTTGTACCTCCTCCTAATTTAACAGCATATTTTTGTAATACTCTTAAATTTGGAATTGTTTTTCTTGTGCAGCAGATTTTAGTTTTTTTTCCTGCTAATTTAACAAACTCATTTGTTTTAGTCGCTATTCCAGAAATATGAGATAAAAAATTTAAAGCGACTCTTTCTGCAATTAAAATATTTTTTGCATTGCCTTTAATTAAAGCTACTAAATTCCCTTTTTTAACTCTAGAACCATCTTTTTTTTTGATAATGAATTTTATTTTACTATCAATTAATGCAAAAGTTTGTTTGGCAAATAATAACCCTCCAACAATAGCGTTTTGATTTGAAATTAATTTAACATTCACAACTTTATCATTATTAATTAGACTCGAAGTAATGTCTCCTGAGGGATAAAGGTCTTCGTTTAAAGCTAGTTTAACAGTACTTTTGATAAATTCTTTGCTTAGTTTTATTTTTGACACTTAGTTATCTGCCAATTGCTGCCATTCTCTCTACGGATATTCTGGCTTTATCAATAGTTTCTTTGTCCATAATAATTTCACCAGTCTCATTTTCTAAACAATCTAATATCTTTGGAAGTGTAATTTTTTTCATATGAGGACACATATTACATGGCTTAACAAAATCTACATTTGGATTTTCTATCTGGATATTGTCACTCATTGAGCACTCAGTAACCATCATTACTTTTTTTGGTTGATTATCTTTCACATATTTGATCATTCCAGATGTTGATCCTGCAAAATCACTTGCTTCAATTACATCAGGAGGACATTCAGGATGTGCAATAATTTTAATTCCTGGATTATTTTTTCTTATATCCTCTATTTCTTTTTTATTAAATTGATCATGGACAATACAAATTCCTTTCCAAGAAATAATTTCAACATCGGTTTGAGAAGCAACATATTTAGCCAAGTAATCATCAGGTAAAAATATTACTCTTTTTACTCCAAGTGATTTAACTATTTTAACTGCGTTCGCAGATGTACAACAAACATCTGTTTCCGCCTTAACTTCTGCAGACGTATTAACATAAGATACAACAGGAACGCCTGGGTATTTTTCTTTTAATAGCCTGACATCTTTACCTGTAATAGATGATGATAAAGAACAACCAGCATCCATATCAGGAAGAATAACTTTTTTATTAGGGCTCATTAATTTTGCAGTTTCTGCCATGAAATGTACCCCAGCCATTAAAATAATATCAGCTGAGGTTTTTGATGCTTCAATTGCTAATGCAAGAGAGTCCGCTGAAAAATCTGCAACGCCATGATAAATTTCAGGTGTTTGATAGTTGTGAGCAAGAATTACAGCATTCTTTTCTTTTTTTAATTTATTAATTTTATGAATGTATGGAGCATGCACTGACCATTCAATTTCAGGCATAACTTTAGAAATTTTTTGATAAATAGGATCTGTTGCTTTACGCACTTCTTGTGTAAATTCCATGGGGATTTTTACCAATTTGAATCATGATTGTCATTCATTTATTATGGGACATATCGCGGTCGTGCTGAAATTGGTAGACAGGCACGGTTGAGGGCCGTGTGGACCTAGTCCATGAGAGTTCGAGTCTCTCCGACCGCACCAAAGTGAAACTTTTATGGGAACTTTTTGCAAAAAAATTTCAAAATTTTAACCTAACTGTGCTCGTAGTGTGCTCGTTTTGGAGTCGTTTTTTTATAAACTTAAATTATAGTTTTGAAATGAGAAAATTATTTGTGATCTTAATCCTAAGTTTTTTTATTAGCTCTAATGCTAACAGTTTAGATAAAACAATAGCGATATTTGATTTTTATAAACCACTACCAGAAATAAATTTATCAATAGGTTCACCAATCACCACAGCATATGAGTCTTTAAAAGGGAATTTAACAAAAGGATGCTCAGTCCAGTATGGAGAAAACATGGATAAACATGCAATCATCAATATGAATGTAAGTGAGTATGACTTTTTAAATTATGCAATGAAAAATAAAATTCAAATAATATGCAATGATGTGAAATATAAATTTTTTAATAAAAACAATAAACTCAAAGAAGAAGAAGTACTATTAATGTTTAATGTTTGTAACGGAATAATAGTTGATTATGATATATCAACATTTTTAGATGTTTCGATATTTGGAAAAAATCCAAAAATTGTTAACGATTGGGTTAAATATTTTAAAAAATATTCACTAGAAGAACCTATTTTAGAAAAAAAAGAGATTGAACAAGAGTTTCTTGGAGAAAAAGATAAATACGAAATAGAAAGAAAATATTGGTCTCACGAAATTATTCATGAAAATGAAAATGTTGGTTTCATTTTTGTTCAAACATACATTAAAAAAAATAAAAAGTATGAGTGGAGCAAGGGCAGTAATAGTATAAGTTTTAAAAGTCTTTTTAGTTATACCAAACGATCAAACAATTGTTAAAATTCAATAGTGAGAGATTCTTATTTAAAATTTTTTAACAAGTTTAATATAACAGAAAATCAACTTATAGATTATGGATTGAGTGACATAATCTTTATACCCAAAAATGAGGCAAAAAAGGAATGGAGTAGCTTAAAAAGAAAAGTTCTAAATAACCAAGAAACATTTATTCGAGGATTGGGAAGAGATGCTGCTAATACGCCTATAGTTATTGATATTCATTATTATTTATTTGCAAATTCTAAGATAAAAAAAGATCCTACAAATAACGCAGGTCCACAAAGATTGCTTGAAAAATTAACAGGATATTCAAAAAAAAAATCTAAAATAAATAAAGAATTAAGAAATTATCAAGTATCCCATGTGTTCGGTCTCACAAAAAATGCTTTAGCATTTAATGCTCCATGGAATATTGTATATATGCCTAAATTATTTGATCCTTTCACAGGCCATGAGTCAAAAGGTGAAATAACAAAAAAATTCACTCAAGAATTAAAAAAAATAACTTATTTAAAATTTAAAGATCTTATAGAGGAATATAATACAATTGTTGATAGTGATGATTTTAAAATGAAAATGAAAGAGGCATTAAGCAAACTAGAAAAAAATAAAGAAACAAAATACCCGTCTTGGAGAGCAAAAAATTTATTAAAAACAGTTGAAAATGAGTTTAAACCAATCAAAATTTTTTAAACTAACTGTGCTGAGATTGCGCTCAAGCTTGGTTGTATTGTTAAATAAATATTTAAATCAGGCTCAAAAAGGGTTTTATCATGAGAGTTCGAGTCTCTCCGACCGCACCAAAGTGAATTTTATATAGGAGTTTTTCATGGATAAATTGCTTTCTGTAATATTTATGATTGGGGTTTTAATTTTAGTTCTACCAAGTTTTTTACAATCAAATTCTCAATTAAAGCAATTTCTTAAAAATCTAAGTATTTGGATTATTGTAGTTTTTATAATTTTAATGATTGTTTATTTATTTAAATAAGAAAATTAGTTTTTTATCCAATCAGGTTTATTGACATTTATTGAAGCTTCTTTAGTTTTTAAATTTGCTTTTTCATCAAAGTTTTCGTTTAAGTATTTAATTAAAGCAAAAGGGTAGTCGCTATCAATCAAAATCTTACCTATTTCAATTTCATTATTATAAATACTTTCGCCTTCGTGTATTTTTCCATTAATTACATTTACTGGAAACAATCTTTTTGAAAGCTTGTTCTTTAATTTAATTCGCGCTGTATTTTCTTGCCCAACATAACAGCCTTTTTTAAAATCAATTCCATTTAATTCCTCAAAATTACATTCAATACCAAATAATTTATCTTTCAATTTATTTAAATCTTTTGGAACTATTCCAAGGCTATGACTTAATGAATAATATTCTTCAAGCTTTGCATCATGAAGATCTAGTTTTTTTAATGATAAATAAAGTTTTTCTAAATTAATAATTAATCTAGCTCCCAAATCCTTATTTCTTGGATCTAAAAAAATTGGATCTTCTCTATATTTAATTGTGCATCCAGGTTGATCTTTTGCTCCATCAAAAGTTAAGAATTTTTCGTGAGAAAATGCTGCAACAACAAATTCATTACTTAAATTCAGAATTTCAACTTTTGATCTTAGTTTGTATAGGGATAATTGTTTGAATAATTCCTCTGCCTGGGGTTTTTCACAATCTAAAATATATCCAGACTTATGCTTTATAATTATAAATTCATATAAAAATTTACCTTGGGGTGTAAGCAAAGAACTAAAACAACTATTTACTTCACTTACTTTGTTTATGTCGTTAGTAATAAGATTTTGAAGAAACTCTTTTGCATCTTCTCCGTTAATATAAAGAATTGCTCTGTCATCTAAAATATAAACGTTTTTAATATTCATAATTGATTAATTATAGAATGTAATATAATAACAATTTCTCAAAATGTTAGATCTTATAATTAAAAACGGACAATGTTACATTGATGGTGAGTTAAAAGATGTTGATGTTGCTATAAAAGATGGAAAAATTCAACAGATTGGACAAATTTCAGAGGAAGCAAAAGAGATAATTAACGCTGAAGGCCATACAGTATTGCCTGGTTGCATAGATACCCAAACACATTTTAGAGAACCAGGATCAACGGATACTGAGGATCTTCATTCAGGAAGTAGAGCAGCAATTGTAGGAGGAATAACAAGTGTATTTGAGATGCCAAATACTAATCCGCCAACTTCAAATATGAAAGAGTTTCAAAGAAAACTAGATCTCGCTAAAAACAGAATGTATTCCAATTATGCTTTTTATTTTGGAGCAACAGCAGATAATGCTGATGATTTAGCAAGTCTAGAGGGTTTAGAAGGCTGTTGTGGTATTAAACTTTTTGCCGGATCTTCAACTGGTAATTTATTAGTTGCTGAGGAAGATGATATAGATAAGGTTTTTCAAAATGCTTCAAAAGTAGTAGCGGTTCATTCCGAGGATGAGGCAATTTTAAAAGTAAATAAGAAACTAATAAAAGAGGGTGATGTTCATACTCATCCAGTATGGAGAAGTGCAGAATGTGCAATAGCATCTACTAGAAGAATTGTTCGAATTGCAGAAAAGTATAACAAAAAAGCTCATGTACTTCATATCACAACAAAAGAAGAAATTGATTTTCTATCACAACACAAAGGAAATATTACATTTGAGATAACTCCGCAGCATTTAACTCTTTATGCTCCAGACTGTTATGACAAGCTTGGGACTTATGCTCAGATGAACCCACCACTAAGAGACAAATCTCATTATGATAGATTGTGGTATGGAGTGAGAAACAACTTCAATGATACTATTGGGTCTGATCATGCCCCTCATTTAAAAGAAAATAAGGATAAGGTATACCCAAATACTCCTTCAGGGATGCCAGGGGTTCAAACTTTAATGCCAGTAATGCTAAATCACATAAATGATGGAAAATTATCTCTTAACCAATTGATGAACTTTGTTTGTGAAAATCCAGTAAAGATTTTTGGAATTAAAAATAAAGGATTTATTAAAGAAGGTTATGATGCTGACTTTACAATTGTAGATATGAACAAAACAATTGAGATTAAAAACGAAAATATAGAGAGCAAATGTAAATGGTCACCGTTTAATGGTTTCAAATTTAAAGGAACACCTACCCATACAATTATTGCAGGCAAAATCAAAATGCAGGATGGAAAAATTTTAGGTGATCCTGACGGAACCCCTTTACAGTTTAGTTAAGCTTACCAGTAAAACTATTCACAAGTATAACGCCAATTACAATTAGGAACAAACCAACAATTGCTTGCCAAGCTAAAGTTTGTTTAAAAAATATATATCCAAGTATTGCAATAGTAAAAATTCCTAATCCACTCCATGTTGCATATACAATTGCTATTGGAAGTTTATTAACTACAAAAGTTAATAGATAAAAAGCTGTGAGATAAAAAGCAGATAGAGCAACTGTTGGAATAAGTTTTGTAAAGTTTTGTGAGACAGGAAGCAGCATTGTTCCAGCAACCTCACAAAATATTGCAGCGATTAAAAAAATATAAGTTTTAACCATTATTTAAGATTTTGTGATTAATTAAATCCTCTGTGATTTCAGTTAGAATTGCAGGGTCATCAATTGTAGGTGGCACCTTATAATCAATACCATCTGCAATTTTTCTTATAGTACCTCTTAAAATTTTTCCTGATCTTGTTTTTGGTAATCTTTTGATAACAATAACAACTTTAAAAGCAGCAACAGGACCAATTTTGTCTCTTACCATCTGAACACATTCTTTAGATATAGTTTCATTATCTTTATCAACACCAGATTTTAAAACTACTAATCCAATAGGCAATTGACCTTTTAACTTATCTGCTACTCCAAGTACCGCACATTCAGCAACAGATTGATGTTCAGATAAAACTTCTTCGATGGCACCAGTAGATAATCTGTGACCTGCTACATTAATAATATCATCAGTTCTAGACATAATCCAAATATAACCATCATCATCGATGTGACCCGCATCATATGTTTGGTAGTAACCTTCGTAATTAGACATATAGTTTTCTTCATATCTTTGATCTGCATTCCATAATGTTGGGAACGTACCTGGAGGCAATGGTAGTTTAACCACTATATCTCCCATCTCATTTGGTTTTGCTAAAGATTGGTCTGGCTTAATGATTTTGACATCATATCCAGGTACAGCTTTACATGCTGAACCATATTTAGTTTCCATCATTTCGATACCAGTACAATTTGAGCTTATTGCCCAGCTAGTTTCTGTTTGCCACCAATGATCTATCACTGGAACTTTTAGTAAATTTTCCGCCCACTTAATAGTATCTGGGTCAGCTCTTTCTCCTGCCAGAAATAAACTTTCAAAACTGCTCAGATCATATTTCGAGAAAAATTTACCCTCAGGATCCTCTTTTTTGATTGCTCTAAAAGCTGTTGGAGCTGTAAAAAGAGATTTTACTTTGTAATCTGAAATAATTTTCCAGAAAGCCCCAGCATCTGGAGTTCCCACAGGTTTGCCTTCAAACAAAACTGTAGTGCATCCTTTGAATAACGGAGCATAAACAATATAAGAATGTCCAACAATCCAACCAATGTCACTTGCTGACCACCAAATATCATCTGTATTAATGTTGTAAATATTTTTCATAGTCCATTTGAGAGCAACAATGTGACCACCAATATCTCTCACTATACCTTTAGGAGTTCCTGTTGTGCCTGATGTATACAAAATATAAGCAAACTCATTTGAGTTCATCTCAACACAGTCAGCATCTATAGCATTAGAGACAACTTCCTCCCAGCTGACCTCATCTGGAGCATTTAATTTAACTTCATGTCCAGGTCTTTGAAACAAAATCATTTTTTCAATTTTGTGATTGGCTATTTTTATTGCTTCATCGACAAGAGGTTTGTACTCAACAGTTCTTCCTGGCTCAAAACCACATGAAGCAGTTACTAGTAACTTTGCTTTACTGTCATCTATTCTGCTTGCAAGCTCATTTGAGGCAAATCCACCAAATACAACAGAGTGAATTGCACCAATTCTAGCACAAGCAAGCATAGCAACTACCGCTTCAGGGATCATGGGCATATAAATGATCACCCGATCGCCTTTATTAGCCCCTTGAGCTTTCAATGCTCCTGCGAATTTAGAGACCTTTGACCTTAATTCCTCATAAGTGAACTTACTTTTGTTACCTGTTATGGGACTATCGT